>CAYUEI010000034.1:0-18460 GCA_964443445.1 uncultured Prolixibacteraceae bacterium
ACAGTTAAATGTAAAATATTAATAGTATTCCGGTTTACCGGACAACAATGATTTTTAATAAATCTTTTAATAAAAAAAAGTAATAAACATGTAATCTGATTAATTAAAATTATAGCTTTATTACAAAATAAAGATTGATTTTTAGCTTTTATAAAATACTAATGTTAGGAACTAATAAGCATTTAGATATCAATAAAATATCTGAGATAACTACGGTAATCTTGTTTTGTTTGTTTGTTTTGAGTCTTCCATTTTCGGAATCTTTTATCAGTATTACATCCGGATTAATACTTTTAGGACAAATAATTTTGCTTTTTTTTACCGGAAAAATTAGATCTGGTTTATTTTCAGACATTTCTATTTGGCTAATTGTCTCAATATTTTTTGTTTATATTTTTGGGATGTTTTTTTCCAAAGATATTAATTTGGGATTTTATGAATTGAAAAAAGTAGTTTTTTGGTTGATACTTACGTTAGGAGTTGCAGGAAGCGGTAAGGTATCTAAAAAGAATTTCTGGTTAATTCTAAGTGTTTTTGTTTTTGGAGTTACGATATCTACTTTTTTTAGTTTTTATAAGATGATGTTTAGCAATCTGTATGACATTAACAACTTTAGAGAGGTAAATTATGTTTCACATATCCCTTTTTCTTTTCAAATTTCATTCTCAATATTAATTCTTGTTTTTTCATTTTTTTATGAAAACGATTATTTAAAATTTGTTAAACCAATTTTTCGGATTCTTTGTATAATATGGTTAATTTTCTTTTTGTTTCTTTTGAAATCTTTTCTTGGAATTATTTCTTTTTATGTTACAACTGCAGTGCTTACAGTTTTAATAATTAACTATATAAGTAGCAGAAAAGTAAAGGCTATAATTCTTTCAATTGCAATTCCTGTTTTTATTATTCCTTTAATTTTCATAACAATTGCAGTAACTAATTTTTACAATGTAAAATATACTGAAAAGCCAGCCGAAGGAATAAAGACGAAATATGGGAATGAATATGTTTTTGACTTTTCCAAAAAATTCAAAGAAAATGGTTATTACGTCTCATGGTATTTATGTGAATCTGAGCTTGAATCTTCCTGGGATAAGAGGAGTAAATTAAAATACAATCAAATTGATAAAAATGGATATTTAGTATCAGAGACCCTTAAGAGATATTTAACAAGCAAAGGTTTAAAAAAAGATGCTGAAGGGATTGAAAGTCTAAGTGAAAGAGATATTTTAAATATTGAATCGGGAATAGCAAATTACATTTTTGATTGTTCTGCTTATTCAATTTATCCAAGAGTTTATGAAACTATATGGGAAATAGATCATTATCTATTAACTAAGGACCCAAATGATCAATCATTGTCTCAGCGAATTGAGTATAGTAAAGCCGCTTTGAATATTATAAAAAACAACTTCTGGTTTGGAGTAGGAACAGGAAATTTTGAGGAGGAATATAAAAAATCTTTTCAAGAAATAAATTCCTTGCTTAATGAAAACAATTATGGTTCAGCGCATAATCAATATTTGAATTATTTGTTGAAGTTTGGAATAATTGGTTTTTCATATATATTATTCGTTATATTATTTGTTGTTTTCAGAAAAGGGCAATCAAGAAATAAGTTGCTTATTTTATTTTTAGTTTATATGATGATAGCAAATTTTGGAGATTCAAATCTGGAAACTCATGTTGGACTTTCATTCTTTGTATTTTTCTATTCATTTTTAATCTGGCATTCTCCGAAAAACTTATTTAATAAGCCTGATCTTAGTGATAAAATTATCGAATGATAATAAAAAGCAATTTTTAGTGTTTTAATCGGTTAAAAATAGAGGTTTATCGATAACTTTAGTGAAAGTTTAAAATCACATTATAAATTCGCATAAAATATAAATATAAATTTTAAGACATGAAAAAATCAGTAATTGTATTATTAGTAATAGTTTTCTTGGTAATAGTTTTAGTTGCAAGTATTGTAAAGCCTTATAATAAAATTGTAACAATGGAAGAATCTGTTTCTTCACAATGGGCACAAGTTGAAAATGTGTATCAACGTAGAGCAGATCTTATACCTAATTTAGTAAATACTGTAAAGGGTTATGCAGCGCATGAAAGAGAAACTTTTGAAGCTGTTATAAATGCAAGAGCAAAAGCTACTTCAGTAAATATTGATCCTACAAAATTAGATGCAAATTCAATTCAACAATTTCAAAATGCTCAGACAGAATTATCATCTGCATTGAGTCGTTTGATGGTTGTTGTTGAACAGTATCCTGATTTGAAAGCCAATCAAAATTTTCTTGAATTGCAGTCACAGCTTGAAGGAACTGAAAACCGGATAACTGTTGAAAGGATGAAGTTTAATGAAACAGCCCAAAGCTTTAATACATATATTAGAAGATTCCCGCAGAACATTATAGCCGGGTTATTCAATTTTGATAAGAAAGCGTATTTTGAAGCACAAAAAGGCGCTGAAAAAGCACCTGAAGTCAATTTTAATTAATACTAAAATGTTAAATCCTTCGGTTTTTTTCTCAAAAGAAGAAAAAAAAGAAATAGAGCAATCAATAAAAGAAGCTGAAAAGAATACATCAGGTGAGGTAAGGGTGCATATTGAAAGTACTTGTTCAGAAAATGAATTAGATCGTGCAGCTTACTGGTTTTCTGAGTTGAAAATGCATAAGACAGAACTTCGTAACGGAGTATTGATATATATGGCCCTCAGCGATAGGAAGTTTGCGATAATCGGAGATATTGGGATTAATGCAAAAGTATCTCCCGATTTTTGGGAAAGTACTAAGGAACAAATGGTCGGATACTTTAAAGAACAAAAGATCGCAAAAGGTCTTTGTGCCGGTATCATTGAAGCGGGAAATCAATTAAAAAAGTATTTCCCATATCAGAAGGACGATGTAAATGAATTGAACGATGAAATCTCGTTCGGCAAATAGGAAAAAATGAAAAAAATTCTTTTTACAATATTATCAGTCTTGATTTATGTGTTTTCTTTTGCACAGGACGATATACCGGTGAGGCCTGATCCACCAACTTTAGTTACAGATTATGCTAATATTTTCTCAAATGGAGAAGAGTCATCTCTTGAAAATAAGCTTGTAAATTTCTTTGCTTCTACTTCAACTCAAATTGCAGTCGTTACAATTGATAATCTTAATGGTTACGAGATTTCTGATTATGCTTTCAAGCTGGGTGAGAAATGGGGTATAGGAAGTGAAAAGTTTGATAATGGCATTTTAGTTTTATTAAAACCCAAAACATCTGATTCAAAGGGAGAAGTTTTTATTGCTGTTGGTTACGGACTTGAAGGAGTTGTTCCTGATGCTACAGCAAAAAGGATTGTAGAAAAAGAAATGATCCCGTTGTTTAGGGCGAATAATATGTATGGGGGTATTGAAAAGGCAACCGATGTATTAATTGACCTTACAAAAGGAGAATATAATTACAAACAGTACGAAAAAATCAGCGGAGGCAAAGGTTCTGGGGGAATGGTTATTGCAATTATACTTTTTATTGCTTTCTATTTAATAGTAAGTGGCAGAAAAGGTGGTGTATATTCCAGAGGAGGAAGAAGCAGCAGTTTGCCATTCTGGATTGCTATGGGATTGTTAAGTGGCAATAAAAACAACCATGGAGGTTTCTTTGATAATTTCAGCAGCGGATCGGGTTCATTTGGAGGAGGCAGTAGTTTTGGAGGATTCGGAGGATTCGGAGGAGGCAGCTTTGGAGGAGGCGGGGCAGGAGGAAGTTGGTAATATAAAATTGTTAATAAATTCAATATGATAGAATTGTTTTCGTTATTAATAAATGAAATCTAAATTGTAGCTGTTCGATAAGGATTTGCTACTAAATTCTATCTTTGCATTTATGAGATATTTTTTATTTTTCATACTGTTAGTTACTTCTTTTTTGAATGTTCATGCTCAACCGGGGAATAATTTATCCTTAGCGAATCATGATTCGATAGATCATTCAAATGGAGTTAGACATATTAAAACTAAAATAAGTACAAGTAATTTTGATTTTGAAAAGGGGAGACCTCTTGCCACTGTTTTAGATACTAATATGTCTAATTTTCATTTATATAATCCCTTAAGCAAGTATGTTTTTTCGAGTACAAACCTTGGTTATCTTGGCTCTCCGTATATATCAAACGATTTTTTTGACAGAACATTTAATTCAGAATATTATTTTATAAATGTTTTTGATGTTTACAGATGTAAGCAAGATGAAGTAAAGTATTACAATACAACAACGCCATTTGCTTATTTACAATATGATCAGGGTAATCAGCCCGGTTCAAAGTATGAGCAGATATTTAAAGCTTTTTTTACTCAGAATATTGATTCAACTACAAATTTTGGGTTTAAGTTTAGTACAATTAAGAATCAAGGTCAATATAATTTACAGGCTGCAAAGCACAGGTATTTGAATTTTTTCATTTCAAAGAATACTCTAAAATATAACGGTTATGCAAGTATAATTACGGGATCTGATGAGATTAAGGAAAATGGTGGAATCACTGATCCTATAGTTAATACGAAAGTTGAACCATTTGCATTAAATGTAAGATTGGCAACAAATGGTTTAGGTACTTTGGTAAATTCTTTCTCCTTTTTCACATCTCACGAGTATTTAACCGAAGGCTTTTCTCTATTGCCAGTAAAGAAAGATACTACTCTAAGAAAAATAGAGTCTCCTGCATATGGGATTCAATATTCTGCTCAAATTGATAATTTCAAAAGGCAATTTTCTGAGTCATCTGTAAATACTACTTTCTTTGATACTATTTTTTTTAATAGCAATAATAACAGAATAGATAGTTCTTCATTCTTTAAATTCAAACATTCTTTTCAGTTAAGAACACTTGAGGGCGGAAATTCAAAATTAAATTTTGGGAAAAGAGTTTTTATAAAAAATGAGATAGTAACAGCAACTCATCCTGTTCCTTATGGATTTAAAAGTTATAATTATTCCAATCTTATAGTAGGCGGAGAGATTTATAGTTATAAAAATTTAATAAGTCAATGGAGTGTTTTAGCAAATTACACATTATTAGGTAGGAATTTTAGTGATTTCCATACAACTGCAGAATTTCAAAGATTGATTAAATTATTTAAAGACTCAACCTATATATATATAAATGGCAGTTATGATTCAAAAGCAGCAGATATTTTTCAGGAAAATTGGAATGACAATCATTTTAAATGGAATAATGATTTTAAAAATCTGAATGTATTGAATTTTAAATGTCATTTTAATTATCCTCGGTTTAATTTAATGACAGGCTTAAATTATACTTTAATTGACAATTTTATTTATAACGGGAAAGATATTATTCCCGTTCAGTATAATAAACCTCTATCAGTATTTAACTATTGGATAAATAATGATTTAAGAATTGGTCACTTTTCATGGGTCAATAAATTCTTTATTCAAGGGACAAATTCAAAAGAAGTTTTGCATTTACCGCTTTTGAATTATTATACAAGTTTATCATTTTATGGAACCTTATTTAAGGTGATGAATTTTCAGATAGGTGCAGAAATGTATTATAATTCAAAGTTTTATGCTGATAAATATGATCCATCGACAACCAGATTTTACTTACAGAAAGATGTCATGACAGGTGGATATCCTCTTTTAAATTTATTTGCTAATGCTAAGTTGAAAAGGACAAGTGCTTTTGCCATGCTGTATCATGCCAATTCTTCATTTATGGGAGGTAATTTCTTTAGTTCTCCTGGCTATCCATTAAATCAAATGGCGTTCAGATTTGGCTTTATCTGGACCTTCTATGATTGATAATTAATTCACAAAATTCTGATATCAGCATTGCTGTTGCTCCCCAAATAATGTGGCTATTTATTTTATAACAAGGAGTTTTTATTGTTGAGTTTCCTGTTTTTAATATTTCTTCAGTTATGTTGACTGGATTAAAGAACTCATAAATTGGCAGAGAAATAATTTCATCAACTTCAGATTCGTTTGCTTTTAAAATCGGTTTATATTCTGAATAAGCCAAAACAGGATGAATCATAAAATTGCTGACAGGAATATAAACATTTGACATATACCCAATTATTTCAACATCCTTAGGGTTAAGTCCTATTTCTTCATTTGCTTCCCTTAATGCAGTAACTGTATAATCTGATTCTCCTTTTTCTATCTTGCCACCGGGAAAACTTATCTGACCGGGGTGATATTTCAATTTCATACTACGTTTGATGAGACAAAAATGAAGTTTGTTTAAATGATAGAATAAGAGCATAATGACAGCGCTATCAAGGAATTTGGTTTTGTTTATATCAGGGACGATAAGTTCTCGGTCAAATGGAATCATTTTTAAATGGGCTTCAATTCCAGGGAGACTACTCTTAATTGCGATTCTAACCTCTTCTATTTTAATATTTTCATTTAACATCAGTTTGAATTTTGCTATTCAACTGAAATAGCTTCAGCAGGAGTGATTTTTGAAATAAATAATGAAGGTAAGTTAATCATACAGATTATAGAAATCAATGTTCCAATGTTTAAAAATAAAATATAAATAAAATTCATTGAAATTGGTACAGTATCTAAATAATATGAAGTTGGATCTAGTTTAAAAGCACCTGTAAAGTATTGAAACAAGCAGAACCCTATTCCGGTTATATTGCCCCACAATAATCCTTTTACTGAAAGAAATCCGGAGAGATAAAGGAAAACTTTTCTGATTTTGAAATTTGGATATCCAAGAGCTTTTAAAACACCAATCATTCTTGTTCTTTCAAGTATTATAATAAGCAGACCTGAAATCATATTTATACCTGCAACACCGATCATTAATACAAGAAGCACCCATACATTCATGTCGAGTACTGATAGCCAGGCAAAAATCATGGAATATTTTTTTGTGATACTAAATACTTTGAGGGTACTTTCCTCGCTTGTATTATTCATGGTGATGTCTTGAAGAGTCGGGAATACTTTATCAATTAGTTTGAAATTACTTATTTGAATTTCATAACCACTAATTTGAGTTGAATCCCATTCGTTCAGTTTCTGAACATTCTTTATATCAGATATTATAAATATTCTATCGAATTCATCAAGGCTGGTTCTATAAATCCCTTTAATATTAAACTTTCTGTTTCTGGGTATTTTCTCCCCTTCATTAAAAAAATAGCAGTATAAAGGGTCTCCCGTTTTTAGTTGTAGTTTTAGGGCTATTTTTTCTGAAATAAGGACATCATTGGAAGCAGAAAGATTATTGAAAAGAGGGACATCTCCATCAATCAGATTTGTTTTAAAAAAACTCAGGTCGTAGTTCGAGTCCACACCTTTTATTACCATTCCATGAATTTCATCATCTGTCTTAATTATACCGGGTTTAGTGGCATACATTTGCAAATGTTTGACATAAGGGAAAGAATTATATTTTTTTATTAAAGTTGAATCAATCTTAATGGGTACTGTTTCGAAAGATGAATTTGAATCAAAATTTACTACCTGAAAATGGGAACCAAACCCTATGACTTTTTCTCTAACCTGTTGTTTAAACCCGATAAGAATTGACACGGAAATTATCATTACAGCCAGGCTCAGGGAAATACTTGCCACTGCTATAGTGACAATCTTTCCGGAAATACCTTTGTTTTTTTCTTTTTCAAAAAATACTCTCTTAGCTATAAAGAATTCGGTATTCAATTTTTAAATCTTTGAAGTGTTAATTGCTTAATTATTTATATTATCCGGTTTTTTTGGATTATAATTTCTGTTAACAATGGGTAAAATAATTATACAAATTGCTCCGATTAAAATAATTAGAGCATTCGTACTGGTATGTGCCAATAATGCAAATATTTTACCGTTTATGCTTTCTACTCCATACAAGAATAAAGATTTTTCCACCATAAAGTGCCATGCACCAATTCCTGCCTGGACGGGAGCAAGCATAGCCAGAGTGCCCATTACAAATGTTGTTAGACCCGCTTCAGGGCCAAGGTGTTTTGTGAAATCAAGACTAAAAAAAACGCAATAAAGCATAAGAAAGTACATAAGCCAAATGAAAATTGTATGAGCAATATATTCTTTGTAGCGTTTCATTGCAATTACGGATTTAATACCTTCAATAAATTCTGCTATTATTTTTTCAATTTGGTTTTCCCCTCTTTTTTTCTTTCTAATTTTAAGAAAGATAATAATTCCGGAAAACAATAAAATCAGACCTATCCATAAAAAAGGAGATTTGATTATTGAAACAGCATTTTGAACAACTTCCGGATTTTGTTTTCCAAAATTTACTAGAACATCAAACTCCAATACTCCAACAATAAGGAAAAGTAAAAAAAGCATTATCACATCAACTATCCTTTCAGTAATTACAGTTCCAAATAATTTCGGGAAGGGTATCTTTTCATATTTGGATAATAGCCCACACCTTATGAATTCACCCATTCTTGGAAGTAAAAGATTCATAAAATATGCCGCCATTACTGTTATAAACGTATTAATTGTTTTCGGTTTTTCGCCAAGAGGTTCAAGCGCAATTTTCCATCTTAAAGTTCTGCTAATATGGCTAAGTAATCCTAGAAAAAGAGATAATATTACCCAAAAGTAATTTACATCATTTTTAAGGGTGGAAAATATTTTATTGAAATCCTGGCCTCTATAAACTAGCCAGAAAAGAGTTATTCCCAATATTGTAAAAGAAGTATATTTAATAATATTTAGAATCTTTTTTTTCAAAACAATAAAGATTAATGACGCTTTGTTAATTTTGCATTCATCCTGAGTAAATGTCCAGCAATGATACTTATTTAGAATTTAAAACACAACTCCAGTAAATTTAAAATTATGAATTATGTAAGGGCCAAGAAGAATCTTGGGCAACACTTTTTAAAGGATTTGAATATCGCTAAAAGCATAGTTGACAGTTTATCTGGAGATAACGAGTTGGTTTTAGAAGTAGGACCGGGAATGGGCGTTTTAACAGATTTTCTTTTTAACGAGAATAAATTTCAAACTTTTATTATTGAGATAGACACAGAATCAGTTGAATATTTGCAAAAGAAATATCCTGATAATATAAGCAGAATTATATCAGGTGATTTTTTAAAGATGGATGTTAAAGCCTTTTCTGGAGGAAAATCATTATCAATAATCGGAAATTTTCCCTATAACATTTCTTCCCAAATATTTTTTAAGGTATTGGAAAATAAAGATATAGTAACTGAAGTTGTAGGGATGCTACAAAAAGAAGTAGCAGAAAGGATTGCTTCTGGTCCGGGATCAAAACATTATGGAATATTGAGTGTTTTATTGCAGGCTTTCTACAAAGTAGAATATTTGTTTACTGTAAATGAACATGTTTTTAGTCCTCCTCCTAAAGTAAAGTCGGCAGTAATAAGGGTAAAAAGGAATGATGTAACTGATTTAGGCTGTGATGAAGTTCTTTTTAAAAAGGTAATAAAGACATCTTTTAACCAAAGAAGAAAAATGTTAAGGAATAGCTTGAAGCCAATATGTCCCACAAATGATCTGGAACATCCTTTTATGGAAAAAAGACCTGAACAATTATCTGTTAAAGATTTTGTTGAGCTTACAAATATTTTAAATTCAAGACAATTATTTGTTAAATGTTCTGAAATTTAGGATTCAGTTTTGAAACTTCCAAAATCATTGGTATTTTCAACCTGTTTTTTTAAAAGATATTTTCTATTTTTTTTCAAGATATAATACATTAATATTCATTGTATAAACAAAAAGAAATGAGTGATTTAAAGAAGATAAAATCGGCTCTGATTTCAGTATATAATAAAAATAGGGTAAATCAAATCGTTGAAAGGTTAAAAAAATACGAAATAAAGATTTATTCTACCGGAGGTACTCAAAAATATATTGAAGAATTTGGTGTAAATGTTACCGCAGTTGAAGATATAACCAGTTATCCTTCAATTCTTGGTGGCAGAGTTAAGACCCTACACCCGAAAGTTTTCGGTGGCATCTTAGGAAGAAGGGACAATAAAGAAGATTTGAATCAGATGAATCAATATTCAATCCCTGAAATTGATCTTGTAATTGTTGATTTATATCCATTTGAAGAAACAGTTTCTTCCGGAGCAAGCGATGAAGATATTATTGAAAAAATAGATATAGGTGGAATTTCATTAATTAGAGCAGCAGCAAAAAATTTCAATGATGTAGTTATTGTATCTTCTGAAAATGACTATGAAAAATTGTTAGAGCTTTTAGATGAAAAAAATGGTAGTTCTTCGATTTCAGATCGTAAGGAATTTGCCAGAAAAGCATTTGCCACTTCTTCACATTACGATACTGCAATTTTTAATTATTTCAATAAAGGAGAAGATGATCTTTTCCGTATAAGTTATAATCAAAGTAATGTATTGAGATATGGAGAAAATCCACATCAAAGAGGAATATTTTTTGGCAATCTGGATGAAATGTTTGAAAGGCTTCATGGGAAAGAGATTTCTTACAATAATCTCCTTGATATTGATGCAGCTGTAGGTTTAATTGATGAATTTAATGAAAACACTTTTGCTATACTTAAACACAATAATGCCTGTGGATGTGCGTCAAGGGAATCTTTGATTGAAGCATGGAAAGAAGCCCTAGCAGGTGATCCGGTATCTGCTTATGGAGGAATTATCATTACAAATTCAGTAATTGATAAGGAAACTGCAATAGAGATAAATAAAATATTCTTTGAAGTTATAATTGCGCCCGGATACGAAGCCAGTGCTCTTGAATTATTAAAGTCAAAGAAGAACAGAATTATTCTGGTCAGGAAAAATATCAACTTACCTGCTGCTCAATTCAGAAGTGTACTTAACGGTGTTTTATATCAGGATAGGGATATTAAAAAGGAATCACCAGAAGAATTAAATCCTGTAACATTTGTCAAACCTACAAAATCTCAGATTGAGGATTTGTTATTTGCAAATAAACTGGTGAAACAATCTAAATCGAATACCATTGTTCTTGCAAAGAACAAACAATTACTTGCAAGTGGAGTGGGAGAAACCTCAAGAGTTGATGCATTAAAGCATGCAATTGAAAAAGCTGAAAGTTTTGGATTTGACCTTAAAGGTGCAGTTATGTCTTCAGATGCCTATTTCCCTTTTGCTGATTGTGTTGAAATAGCACATGGAGTAGGAGTTGATTGCGTAATTCAGCCAGGAGGTTCTATCAGAGATCAGGATTCAATTGATTTTTGCAATGACCACAATATTGCAATGGTATTTACCGGAACTCGTCATTTTAAACATTAAGAAATTATATGGGATTATTTTCTTTTTTAACACAGGAAGTTGCAGTAGACCTTGGTACTGCGAATACAATAATAATTTACAACGATAAAATAGTTGTTGATGAACCATCAATTGTTACTATTGATCTTAAAACTGAGAAACTTGTTGCTATTGGAGAAAAAGCCAGGCAAATGCAAGGAAAAACACACTCTAACCTTAAAACAATCAGACCTCTTCGTGATGGAGTAATTGCAGATTTTAATGCTGCAGAACAAATGATAAGAGGAATGATTAAGATGATTAATACCGGAAACAGATTATTCCCTCCTTCTTTAAGAATGGTAGTTTGTATTCCTTCAGGAAGTACAGAAGTTGAGTTGAGAGCTGTTAGGGATTCATCAGAACATGCAGGTGCAAGAGAAGTTTATTTGATTTATGAACCTATGGCTGCAGCTATTGGAATCGGTATTGACGTAGAAGCCCCTGAAGGAAATATGATAGTTGATATAGGTGGTGGCACTACAGAAATTGCTGTTATTTCATTAGGCGGTATAGTTACAAATAAGTCGATACGAATTGCGGGTGACGACTTGACAGCTGATATTATGGAATATATGCGACACCAACATAATATCAAAGTCGGTGAAAGAACTGCCGAAGATATTAAAATTAATGTTGGAGCTGCTATTTCTGAATTAGATGAACCTCCTGCTGATTATATTGTTCAGGGACCTAACCAAATGACTGCCTTACCTGTTGAAGTACCTGTTTCATACCAGGAGATTGCACACTGTTTGGATAAATCAATATCAAAGATTGAAGCTGCAATATTAAATGCACTTGAACAAACACCACCTGAATTGTATGCTGATATTGTGAACAAAGGTATCTATCTGGCTGGTGGCGGAGCATTATTGAGAGGATTAGACAAAAGATTATCAGATAAAATCAATATTCAATTTAAAATAGCTGAAGATCCGCTTAGAGCAGTTGCAAGAGGTACTGGCATTGCTCTTAAGAATGTAGACAAATTTCCTTTCCTTATTCGATAAGTTTGATTAAGGAGTTATTTAATGAAAATAAAAGATGATAACTATAACAGTTTAATGAGATGAAGAGCTTATTAAATTTTCTATATAAATACAATCATCTTTTATTATTTATCGTTTTTGAAATTTTATGCTTTTCTTTTATAGTTAAATATAACAACTTTCATAGGGTAACTTTTTTAAATTCTTCAAATGCGATTTCCGGATTTGTTTACGAGAAATCTAATGTCATAAATAATTATTTTAAACTACAGATAATTAATGACCGGCTTGCTACTGAAAATGCCAGGTTGAGAAATCAGATAAGACTGATAAAAGAATCAGATATCTTCTTAAAGACTGTTGTGCCTATTGACTCAAATATTACTAGAGTAATACCTGCCAAAGTAATTAATAACTCAGTTAACAAGCATGATAATTACATAACTTTAAATAAAGGGTTTAAAGATGGTGTCAGACCCGACATGGGGGTAATTTCGGCAGAGGGAGTTGTTGGTGTAGTTGTCAATGTATCAAGAAATTATTCAACTGTGCTGTCGTTATTGAATGAAAGATGGTCTGTCAATGCAAAGTTGTTAAAATCTAACCACTTTGGTACTTTAAAATGGGATGGCAAAAATCCACGACAGGCTATCTTGAGCGAAATTCCTTATCATGTTGAAATAAATGAAGGAGATACTGTTGTTACCAGTGGTTTTTCTACTATCTTTCCTGAGGGTGTAAATATCGGAACCGCCACTTTAGTAGAATACAATTCCGGAGATAATTTCAAAAAGATTTGGATTCAGCTTTCTGTTGACTTTAGTAATGTCAACTATGTTGAAATTATTGAAAGTAAAATATATAAGGAAAGAATAGATCTGGAAAAACTAACAAGCAATGAATAGAAAGCCTGTTTGGTATATTATTTCTTTTATAGTAATTGTTCTGATACAAGTACTATTTCTAAATAATCTTCAGTTTAGTGGGTATATAAATCCTTACTTTTATATTCTGTTTATCTTAATTCTTCCTGTTAATATTCCGAAATATCTATTGTTGATATTAGGATTTATTCTGGGAATAACAATCGATATTTTTTCTAACACTCCCGGAATTCATGCTTCAGCTACAGTATTGATCTCTTTTATAAGGCCATTTTTATTCAATACATCCAACCTTGACGATCAGGAAAAATCAATGTTGCCTACAGTTTCAAACCTTGGATTATTATGGTTTTTAAGATATGCTGCTGTGTTAATATTAGTCCATCATTTGTTTTTATTTTATATTGAAGCATTTTCTTTTAACGGATTTCTGAATACTTTGTTAAGAAGTTTTTTTAGTTCAATCTTTACGTTTATTTTTGTGATTATTAGTCAGTTTTTAATTTTCAGGAAATAAACAAAGTGGACAGTTATTCAAAAAGAAAAAATATTATTCTTTTAATATTCTTTTTTGTAGGTATTCTATTTATTATTAAGCTTTTTAGTTTGCAGGTAATAAATTCTTCTTACAAAAGGTCTGCCACCAGAAATGTTGTAAGAGAAGTTGTTGATTTTCCTTCACGTGGTTTAATTTATGACAGAAACGGAGAACTATTAGTTTATAATCAGGCTGTATATGATTTAATGGCTACTCCACGAGAAATTGGAATTTTCGATACTGTTTCTCTTTGCAATTATTTAAAGATTTCAAAAACCGAATTTACAAGTGAATTGAAGAAGGCTAAAGCTTATTCAAAGTATAGACCTACTGCAGTGGTAAAGCAGGTTTCTCCTTCCAGTTATGCTCTGTTACAAGAGAAAATGTATAAATATCCCGGATTCTATTTTCAAACAAGAACTCTCAGGAATTATTCTCATAATATAGCCGCTCATGTTCTGGGATATATTGGTGAAGTTGATCAAATGGCTATGAATAAAGATACTTATTACAGGATGGGAGACTATGTTGGAATAAATGGTATTGAGGGAGCGTATGAAAATGAACTTAGAGGTAAGAAAGGAGTTTCTTTATTTTTAGTTGATGTTCACAATAGAGTTAAAGGATCTTATAATAATGGCTTACTTGACACAGTTTCTGTTAAAGGCAACAATCTGATTACAACTCTCGACTGGAAACTTCAGGAGTATGGAGAATTATTAATGAGCAATAAAGCCGGTAGTATTGTTGCTATTGAACCATCTACAGGTGAGATTTTAACATTAGTCAGCTCTCCTTCATATAAACCGGATATTCTTGTTGGAAGAAACAGAATTGAAAATTTCCCAAAGTTGTTGAACGATACTTTATTGCCCCTTTTTAATCGTGCAACCAGTGCTCAATATCCTCCAGGTTCTACTTTTAAAATGTTGCATGGATTAATCGCCCTACAGGAGGATGCAATTACTACTTCATCAGCTTTTAGTTGTAACGGTGGGCTTCATATAGGCAATTTTCATCAGGCTTGCCACCATCATCAGGCTTTTTCATTGAATAACGCAATATCTGCTTCTTGTAATGCATTCTTTTCTCAGGTGTTCAGGAGAGTCCTGGATGCAAAAAAATATAAGTCACCAAAAGAGGGTTACGAAGCTTGGAGAAATCATGTTTTAAGCTTTGGATTTGGAAATAGAGTTAGTATAGAGTTTAATGAAGAAGCTAAAGGTTTTATTCCTACTTCTGAATATTATGACAAAAAAACCTTTAAGGGCACAAAATGGAGGTCGTTATCTGTTGTCTCTTTGGCAATAGGTCAGGGAGAGATACAAACAACCCCTCTTCAAATGGCAAACTATACTGCTATTATTGCTAATAGAGGTTTCTATTTTCCACCTCATGTTGTAAAGAAAATTGAAGGAAAGGAAATCAATCCTGAATTGTTAAAAAAGAAAAATACAACAGTTGATCGTTTGAATTTTGAATTAATCATGGATGGAATGGAAGGCGTTTTAACCGGAGGAACTGCCAGTAACTGTAATATTCCCGGGATAAAGGTTTGCGGAAAGACAGGAACAGCCCAAAATTCAGGAGTTGATCATTCAACCTTTATCGCTTTTGCTCCAAGAGACAATCCCAAAATTGCAATCGCAGTATATGTTGAAAATGGAAAGTGGGGTAATCTTTATGCCGGACCAATTGCAACGCTGATGATTGAAAAATTTCTGAATGATTCAATTCAACCCTCCAGACAATGGCTTGAAACTAAAATGATAGAATCTAATTTGTTGTATCCTTATTTGCCAAATTATATTAAATACTATAAATAAATTGTCAGGAAACTATAGCATATGGAAAAAAATTGACTGGGTAATTATTCTGGTCTATTTATTTCTGGTATTTGCCGGATGGTTAAATATTTATTCTTCTGTTTATAACGAAGAGCACAAGAGTATTTTTGATATGAGTCAGAGATATGGTAAGCAAATGATCTGGATTATTTGTGCTTTCTTTATGGCAGTACTTATTATGGCAACTGACAGTAAGGTATTTGTGACTTTCTCCTATTTAATATTTGGATTTTTTATTTTTCTGCTATTTGCTGTTCTTTTTCTTGGTACTGAAGTTAATGGATCTAAATCATGGTTTTTATTTGGAAGTTTCGGATTTCAACCTGCTGAATTTGCGAAATTCGGTACTTCTCTGGCTCTGGCCAAGTTAGTCAGTACTTATAATTTTAGCTTTAAAGAGTCTAAGTCCCGTTTGAACATTCTTATTCTTATTTTAATTCCTGTTATTTTAATTTTTTTACAACATGATACAGGATCTGCAATAGTTTACATTGTGTTTTTATTTCCACTTTTCAGGGAAGGCTTATCAGGACTAATTCTGTTTTTCCTTTTTCTTGCAGCATTATTTTTCATTCTATCTTTAGTTCTGAATCCCGCTATTTTTATCCTGGTATTAATTTTCCTAGCCTTCTTTGCTTATTATCTAATTAAAAAGAAGTGGAAAAATATTTTTATCGGGCTAATAGTTTTTGGTTCATTCACAGTTTTAATTACCCTTTTTTATATAATTTTTAAAGGAACACCACTCGATTTTTATTATATTCTTCTTAGGTCTTCTCTTTTAAGTTCTGTTATACTTCTTTTTTTATCAATTTATAAGAGGATACCCCAGGCCCCTTTGGTTATTTCCATTTTCATTATTTCTGTTTTATTATCATTTACTGTAGATTTTGCCTTTCACAATATTCTTAAACCTCACCATCAGGATAGAATTAATAATTTACTTGGAATAGAATCTGATCCGTTGGGAGCTGGCTATAATGTTAATCAATCTAAGATAGCTATTGGCTCAGGAGGATTTTTGGGAAAAGGATTCTTAAAAGGTACTCAAACAAAATATGATTTTGTACCTGAACAAAGTACCGACTTTATTTTCTGTACCGTAGGTGAAGAATGGGGGTTTGTTGGAACAGCAATAATTGTACTGGCTTTTGTATTTCTGTTATATAGAATCGTTAAACTTGCTGAAAGACAGAAGTCAACATTTAGCCGATTTTACGGCTATTCTGTAGCTTCTATTATTTTTTTCCATTTTGCAGTTAATATTGGGATGACGATAGGGCTTGCTCCTGTCATTGGTATCCCTTTGCCATTCTTTAGTTATGGGGGGTCTTCTTTATGGTTTTTTACTATATTGCTTTTCGTCTTACTAAGTCTTGACCGAAGCAGATTTGAGCAATTGCGTTAGTGTTTAATTCATATTCTTCATCAAATATTATTTCATCTTTCTGAATTAGGGCATACTCTCTGATTTTACTTATGAAGGAACTGCAAAGATTGTCCATTTCTTTATAATTATCATTTATAATTCTAACTGCGGTAGCTGAAAAATCAGGTAATTCAGAATGGAATGACATAATTGTTAAGGCTTCTTCAATACCTTTTAAACTGGAATATGTAAGTAATCTGTCCCTATAAATCAGGTTGTGTAAAAAACGCTTTATTCGAATAGGTAGAAAGTGATAATTCTTTAAAAGAATGTTATAGGTTTTTAGTGTAAATAATTCTAGAGGGATATCTGAATAATTATTCCATTTTGATGCCAGAAAGAAATCTATAGTTAAGTCTGCTACAACTCCTGAATAATGATTGTAGACAGGAACGAAGTATGACTTTATTTGTTGGAAATACTCATTTTTGTCAGTGAATTCATCTATTTTCCTGTGTAATAAAATCCCTTTTTGTATTTCCTTCGGGTATAACCTATACTTTTTCCCTTTTACTGAATCAGCAATAAAATTACCAACAATTATTTCTTCGTTATCTCCCGATAAAAATATATGTCCCAAATAATTCATTCCTATAATTTTTTTAAAAGAAAAAGATTATCCCAAAGTCTAATCAATGTTTGAGATAATCTTTCACAAAACATACAGGATCACTGTTTGTCAAAAATATCAAATTATATTTTTATTACAGAGAAATTCTATATTCTTCCTTTGAGCATTTTTGTTTCATCCTCAAAACCTGGTTTCTCAAGTAGAGCAAACATGTTTTTTTTATAGGCTTCTACTCCCGGTTGGTCAAATGGATTAACATTTAATAAATATCCGCTTATTCCACATGCTTTTTCAAAGAAATATATCATTTGGCCAATGAAGTATTCATTTAATTCCGGGATTTCTATTCTGATGTTTGGAACGTCTCCATCAACATGCGCAATTTGAGTTCCTAGTTCAGCCATCTTGTTGACAAAATCTAAATTTTTACCAGCAAGAAAATTCAATTTATCCAGATTATCCTTGTCTGTTGGAATAATTACTTTTCTATTTGGTTTGGATACTGATAAAACAGTTTCAAATAAAATTCGTTCTCCCTCCTGGATATATTGTCCCATTGAATGAAGATCAGAAGAAAAATCTACTGAAGCAGGAAAAATTCCCTTGCCATTTTTACCTTCACTTTCTCCATATAATTGTTTCCACCATTCAGCCATAAAATGAAGTTTAGGCTGATAGTTTACCAAAATTTCAATTTTCTTTCCCGCAGAATATAAAGCATGCCTCGCTGCAGCATATTTACAGGCGATATTTTCATTAAACTCAACAGAAGGCAAGGTTTGCTCCAGCATATCCTTTGCCCCCTTAACAAGAGCCTTAATGTCAAAACCTGCAACAGCAATTGCGACTAATCCAACCGGAGTTAATACTGAATATCTTCCACCAATATCATC
>CAYUEI010000035.1:0-18404 GCA_964443445.1 uncultured Prolixibacteraceae bacterium
ATCTTTTTAAACCCGGTCATTCCAAAGGGTTTGAAATAATCACCCTTTTGCCATTTTCTTATAACTATGGGGAAATCAATTTCCATAATATCAAAAACAGCAATGTTTTTGGATTTAGGTATTTTATAAGCATTGAAATTATCTTCAATTTTAATATTCATTTCAACAGGATCAGATATATTAGTCTGATCTTCTTCAATATAAAACAATTCCAATGATTCTTTTTCAGGAAGAGTAATGATGTAATTATAACGATCAACAACAAGCCTGTGGGTTGAAGAATAAAATCTACTTCCTGTATTTTTTGAAGAGTTAATAATCTCTTCTACCGTTTCATTATTAAAGTTATAAGGTCTCAAAAGTTCATAAAGGATAAGCGGTTTGGGAGATAAAAATTCAAGCTTAGTTTTATCAATCAAGATTCCTGCCTCTGAACTACTTACAAGCATTTCCCTTATATCTTCAATTTTCTGCAGAAACAATTCTTCAGTTTGATTAAGAAAGTTTATAGTTTTTTTAAGGCTTATTCTGAAGGAAGGGTTTAGCTCTTCCATCAATGGTAAAACCTTGTGACGGACATTATTTCTTTTGTAAACAATATCATCATTACTGGAATCGAATCTGAAATCAAGATTATTTTCCAAAGCATAAGCTTCAATTTCTTTTCTTGAAGCAAATAATAATGGCCTGATTATCTTTCCGGCTTTAGCTTTAATACCTGACAGTCCTCTTATTCCGGTTCCCCGGGCAAGATTAAGGAAGAAAGTTTCAAGAACATCGTCAAGATGGTGGCCAACAACTATATAATCAAAGCTGTTTTCATTGCATATTTTTTCAAACCATTCATATCTAAGCTTACGGGCAGCCATTTCAATTGATATTCCCATTTCTCCAGCAAAGCCCTTTGTGTCAAAAGAAACAGAAAAAAGCCGGACTCCATAAGATTCAGCCAGCTCTTTAACGAAAGCTTCATCTCCGTCAGATTCTTCGCCTCTAAGATTAAAGTTGCAATGAGCAATAGCAAAATCGTTTCCATGACGATTTATAAGGTGAGTAAGGACCACTGAGTCTACCCCACCGCTGACGCCAAGAAGTAACTTATCTTCTTTATCAAAGAGGTATTCACCTTCAATATTATTTATAAACCTGCCGTACAATTCAGTTATGATTTTTCAGGAGAAGTTTCAGTATGACGAGCATGTTGCTCTTTTTCATTAACGCTTTCTATCAAGCGTGTAAGATCAATAGGATTAACATTTTCATGAATATTTCCATTATAGGCGTATGCTATCCTGCCTGTTTCTTCGGAGACAATAATTACCTGAGCATCGGTAACAAGAGTTAATCCGATAGCGGCTCTGTGTCTAAGACCAAGCAGAGGGTTTTTTAATTTTTTATTAGAAACAGGGAGAACACATCTGGCAGCGATTATTTTACCATCCCCGATAATAACTGCTCCGTCGTGTAAAGGGGAATTTTTAAAGAAAATATTCTGCAGAAGTGCGCTTGAAATTCTTGAGTCAATCTTTTCACCGGTATCAACATATTCTTTGAGCTGAGTTTTATTTGTAAGGGCAATTAACGCACCGGTTTTATTTCTGGACATGGCTTCGCAGGCCATTACTATTTCTTTAATCTGAACATTGGAAAACTCTTCTTCATCGCCGGAAAAGAGAGTATCAAAGGAAAACTTTTTATTAAGGTTATATCTGGTTCCCAACATAAGGAACATCTTCCTGATTTCCTGCTGAAAGATAATTATCAAGGCTAATACACCTACTCCGACAACCTGTCCTAAAATATCGCTCATGAGCTCCATTTTAAGGCCTTTTATAACCATCCAGACAAGATAAAAGATAAACATTCCGATTATAATATTAAAAGCAGCTGTGCCTTTAATAAGCAAGTACAATTCGTATATCAGAAAAGCTACAAAAAATATATCAAGTATATCAACAAACCTCAAGTGGATGAAAGCTTCTAACATAACGTTATACTATTAAGCCGGTTAAATATCTTCACTGCATCAACGGCAGGTTTAACATCATGAACTCTGAGAATATCAGCACCCTTTTCAAGAGCTATGGTATTAAGGACAATAGTTCCTGGAAGAGAATTTTCAGGTTCATTTCCAAGAAGTTTGTATATCATACTTTTTCTTGAAATTCCTATGAGTAAAGGTAACTCAAAAAAACGAAAAGATTCAAGCTGTCTGAAAAGTTCATAATTATGATCTAAGGTTTTCCCAAAACCAAATCCCGGATCAATGATTATATCATTTACTCCCAGGTCACTAAGTTTATAAACTCCTTCGCTTAATTTGAGTATTACTTCTTTTGTAACGTTGTTATAAACAGGATTATTCTGCATATCTTGGGGTGTTCCCTGAATATGCATCAAAACATAAGGAACATGAAGTTTTGCAACTGTTGAAAACATATTAGAATCGAGGGTGCCACCTGAAATATCATTAATAATGCAATCTCCTGTTTCTCCCACAATTCTTTCAGCAACTCCAGACCTGTAGGTGTCTATTGAAACTATGGTTTCAGGAAAATCATTTTTAATTTTAGAAACAACCGGCATTAATCTTTCAATTTCTTCAGAAGGGCTTATATCTTTAGCTCCGGGTCGTGTGGAACAGGCTCCGATATCAATAATTGAAGCCCCATCCTCAATCATCTGAGAAGCATGGGAAATAGCGTCCTTAAAATTGAAATATCTTCCTCCGTCATAAAAAGAATTGGGAGTGACATTAAGTATTCCCATCACTAAGGGAGAAGAAAAATCAATAATCTTTCCATTGTAAGTTAAAGTGGACTTCTTTTTAAAAAACCTTTCTGTATTTGAGTTTGTTAACATTTTGAAATGTATGGATTTAATAAATGTTAATACTACAAATCTACTATAATTCAATTTTATTGACCGAATTTTTCTATTTTTATTGACCAAATTTATGATAATATGAACAAAACAAACAGTCAGTATGACCATGTAATCTCTATTTGCAAAGAGATTTTTGAGAAGAAAATGAAAGATTACGGAATAGCATGGAGGATACTTCGTCCCAGTTCCATGACTGATCAGATATATATTAAAGCCCAAAGAATAAGAAGTATAGAAGAAAAAGGGACTCAGCAGGTTGATGATGATATAAGGTCTGAATACATTGGTATTATCAATTACTGTTCAATGGCGATAATACAGCTTGAACTTGGTCCATCGGAAAAAGAAGACCTCAGCAATGAGGTTACATTAAACAAATATTTAGGAAATCTGCATACTGCCAGGGAATTAATGATGAGAAAGAACCATGATTACAGTGAAGCATGGAGAAATATGAGGGTTAGTTCATATACAGATTTGATATTAATGAAAATAAAAAGAACCAAACAAATAGAAGACAACATGGGTAATACGCTTATTTCGGAAGGAATAGAAGCTAATTATCTGGATATGATCAACTATGCAGTATTTGCTTTGATAAAAATAGAATTTGGTGAAGAGTAAAATGATATTTTTTTAAATATTGTTCGTTAGCTATAATACACAAACATTAAAATTTATGAAAATATTACGTGAGATAATAAGGATACTTCTTGGGTTAACGTTTACATTCTCAGGATTTGTAAAAGCTATAGATCCACTGGGATCAACATATAAGTTTACTGATTATTTCAACGCATTTGGAACAGAATGGGCTTCAGCTTTATCTTTTATACTGGCTATAATCCTTGCCCTTGCTGAATTTGGAATCGGAGTTGCCTTGCTATTAAACTACAGGATTAAAATAGTATCCTGGTTTTCTTTGCTTTTTATGGCATTTTTCCTTCCGCTGACCCTTTATATTGCAATAAAGAACCCTGTAACTGATTGTGGTTGTTTTGGAGATGCCATAATACTTTCAAACTGGAATACTTTTTATAAGAACATTGTCTTTTCAGCTTTTGCTATTTTTGTTTTTATAAACAGATTAAAGTATGAAAACGGAATCAATATAAAATACCAGAATATATATGTAGCTGCTGTAATGACAGTTATGATATTTCTTCAGTATTATTCCTATAACCACCTTCCGATAATAGATTTCAGACCATATAAAATTGGGAATAACATAATTGAGGGAATGGAAGTCCCCCCGGGAGCCCCATCTGATGTCTATAAAAATGAATTTATTTATAAAGAAATAAAAACGGGTAAGACAAAGAAATTTGATGATACTAATTATCCATGGAAAGATAGTTTAAACTGGAAATTTGTTGAGATGAAATCGGTGCTTGTTAAGGAAGGTTATCATGCTCCAATTCACGATTTTACAATTGAAAACAGTGAAGGGGAAGATTTTACTGATTACTTCCTTCATGAAGAAAAAAATACTTTCCTTTTAATTTCTTACAACCTCAATTCAGCTAATAAAAAAGAACAGAAAAAGATAAACGAATTTGCAGCAAAAGTAATAGCTGCCGGGGATAATTTTATATGCCTTACATCTTCGACATCTGAAGATTTAATTCAATTCGAGGAGCAATATAATCCTCCATATCAGTTTTTCTTTTGCGATGAGATAACATTAAAGACGATAATCAGATCCAATCCGGGACTGGTACTTATCAGAAAAGGAACAGTTATAGACAAATGGCATTGGAGGGATATCCCTGAATATGAACAATTTCAGAATTAATTATTCCTGTTCAACTTCAGAAAGAATAATAATTGACTAAATTAGTATCCTGACACAAGGCGAAATGGAAAAAGATACTAATAATCCGGAACAACGGGATTATCAAAAAAAAGAATTAATAAAGTCTGAGAAAGTATTTTTATCTCCTTTTAAAAAGATAATACTGATTCTTATTAGCTTATTTGGATTAATATGGTTTCTCTTAAGAGTAATTCCAAAACCTTCAAGAGCATCATATCCCTGCATGAAGATTGCATTTCCGTTTGCAACATCATTTATTCTTTACATCACAGGAATTTCAACATCTTTTCTTTTTCTGAAGAAAACAAGATTAAAAATAAAAGAAGAGAAATACTTATTAGTAATAATCTTTGTAGTTGTATCAATACTATCAGCAGCATTTGCAGTTTTTAACAATTCAGGCAAAGCAGTTGCATCGACAAGTGCCGGAAAGATGTTTAATGATCCTTTAGGTCCCAATCAGCCGATAGGTGAAGCAAAGGGGGTAATGCCCGGCAGAGTGGTGTGGGTACATAATTCAGATGCTACAAATGAGACCTGTAAAAATACGCGTGTTGAAGAAGCTTATTTTGCAGAAAAGAATTGTGACCAGGCCGTCGTTGATGTAATGTTCTCATCAGCAGTAAAGAAACTAACCAATAAAGAAACTGAAGCAGAAGCCTGGAATGCCATCTTCAGATATTTTAATAATAATCACGGGAAAGGAGATACAGGCTATAAAGACGATGAAACAATATTCATTAAAATAAATGCAGTAACAGCATATAACGGAGCTACAGGTTCAGGAGGAAAACAACCTTCAAGTGTTGGCATTGAATATGATACTACACCGCAGACAATCCTTTCTCTGTTAAGGCATTTGGTAAATATAGCAGGAGTTCCGCAAAAAAACATTTATGTTGGTGATCCAATTGCTGACCTTTGGGATCACATGTATCAGAAATTTCATTCCGAATTTCCGGATATCAACTATGTTACTAAAAGGAATATATCGAACAGGTATAAACTTACAGCAAGCACAAAAGTTGGAATTGATTATTCTGACAGAGGAAAAGTAATGACAAATCTGCCTTCGCATCAGCATAAATTCTTTAAAGAAATGATGGATGCTGATTATCTGATAAACATGCCTGTCATGAAAGGTCACAGATGGGGAGGAATAACCTTTTGTGCCAAGAATCATTTCGGTTCAAACACTTCAGACGGATCATGGCAATTGCATAAAGGATTAATGGATGGGAACGATGATTATGATGAAGCCGGGAGACGTTATGATTACGGCATGTATCGTGTAATGGTAGATCTTATGGGAAATAAATATCTTGGCGGCAATACTCTGATTTATTATATGGATGCTTTGTTTTCAACATCTCATGAACATCAGCCTCCACAGAAATTCAGGACAGCTCCTTTCAATAATGACTGGAGTTCATCAATTATAGTTTCTCTTGATCCGGTAGCAATTGAATCAGTAGGACTTGATATCATGCAAAAAGAATTTACTGAAGAAGATTTGACAGCCAATCCACCAAGGTATACCTATGTACAATGGCAAGGCATTGATGACCATTTGCACCAGGCAGCCAGTTCAGACTGGTGGCCTGAAGATATTACCTATGACCCTGAAAATGACGGAACACCTATAGCAAGTTTAGGTACTCATGAACACTGGAATAATCCAACTGAAATGAAATATTCAAGAAATCTTGGTAAAGGCAATGGCATTGAACTGATTTTTGTAGAACAGAAAGGAACAACAAGCAATCATATAGTACCAAATTCAGGAGGAAATTATATTATAGCCTTTCCTAATCCGGCACAATCTCAATTTACACTTAAATTAAATTCTGCATTTTCCGGCAATGTTAAAGTCGATATTTATGATCTAAATGGAAGAATTGCAAGTTCTGAAACAATATTTAAAAAAGCAGGTGTCGATTTTCACATATTCAACATTGAAGGTTTAAAATCAGGAACTTATTTCTTAAAGATTAAAACTGATAAAGAAATAATAACAAAGTATATCGTCAAAAAATGATAGGTTTACAGGTCATTTTATTTTATTTTACCCTGCTAAATATCATGTTTTCAATTATCCTTTTAATCTTTTTTCGTCTATAATTTTTGTATATTGTAATGGGAATAATACTTAAATCATAAAATATGAAAAGGTTAATTTTTGCTTCAGCAATAATACTGCTATTTATTTCATGTACTAATTCGAAAAAGACAGTTTATAAAGAAAACGAATTCCAGATTTTCTTTGGAAATTCGGGCGGATTTACCAATGCTAAAATGGAATATGTAGTAAACGGAGACAGAAATATATACAAATTTGAAAATGATTCAACAATCTTTATTAAGAAGATTTCACGTGATCAATTTAAGGAGTTAAATAAAATGATTACAGATATCAATTTTGGAAAGTTAGTACTAAATAATCCGGGGAATATGACAAACTTCATTGAAATAAAGTGTTCTGAATATGAAAATAAAGTAAGCTGGTCGGGTGAAGAAAATGAAGCCGTAATTGATTTATATAAATATCTATTGTCAACTTTAAAATCTGAATAATGAAAACAATAATAACACTCACTATACTCCTCTTTTTTACTCCTGTTCTTTTTGGACAGCAAGGCAAGTTTAAGAATAAGGTGAAATATCCACAGGGGACAACAGTGCCTAAAACAAAATTCAAGCAGATCAATGGATTGAACAATTTAAAATCTTCGACAATCAATCCTTATAAAATATCATCTTCGATGGCAAGACCTGATTTAGAAAAAGTGTCTTCCCCAATTAAGAAAATTATCAATGAGAATAATACGGTTTATCTTGAAGTCAAAGCATCCAATTTAAAATCAGCTTCATTGAAAACTCCTGAACAAAGATTCTACTCTTTCTTTGAAGCGACTATGCCTGTTACCAAAATAAAAGATCCCTACAAATCATTAAAAATATCAAAGATTGAAACTGACGATCTTGGAATGGTACACATAAAAGCTAACCAGTTGTTTAAAGGCATTGAAATACATGGAACAGAATCTACATTACATCTTGATAAAGAAAAAGAGCGTTTTACGGGCAGGATTAAAGCAATACCTGATGATTTTGATGTTATACCTTCCCTATCTTCTACCGATGCAATAGAAAATACATTTCAAAAAATAAAAAAGGAAACAAAGGTTAAAGAGTTTACTGCTGCTGAAAAAAAATTACTTGAATATGAAGCTCCGAACGTAAAACTTATTGTATTTGAAAATGACGACAACAGTTTTTCGCTTGCCTATGAAATAGAGATAAGACCAAATTTTCTTGAAGTATGGAAATACTTTATAGACGCAAATAACGGAGAAACATTACGGAGGTTTAATGCAACTGCAACGGATGGACCTGCAACAGCTAAAGGAAATGATTTGAATAATGTACAGAGGGATTTAAATACTTACCTTGAAGCGGGTACTTATTATCTGATAGATGTAGCTGAAACAATGTTTAACGCTTCAAAATTTGAAGGAGTAATAATGACACTTGATGCTAACAACACTTCATCTCAAAACCTCAATTATAAATACATTACTTCAAACAACAACAGCTGGAATAATAAGACTGCAATTTCTGCTCACGCAAATACAATAGCTACATACAAGTATCTTGAGAAAACATTTGGAAGGAATTCCTTATCAGGTTCCGGAAGCAATATTATTTCTTTTATAAACATTACCAACGATGATGGATCATCTATGGATAATGCATATTGGAACGGGAAAGCTGCTTTTTATGGCAATGGCTCAACGTTTAAACCGCTTGCAGGAGCTCAGGATGTAATTTCACATGAATTAGGTCACGGGGTAGTTTCTAATACAGCGAATCTTGAATATTATTCTCAATCGGGAGCAATAAACGAAACTTTTGCTGACATTTTTGGAGCAATGGTCGACAGAAGCGACTGGCTAATTGGGGAAGAGATAATTAAATCAGGAAAACCTATGAGAAGCATGGAAGACCCTCATAATGGAGGAACAAATGTCTTTGACGGGTGGCAACCAAGACATATGTCTGAAATTGTAACAGGATCAGTACTTGACAATTTCAGCAACAGAGATTGTGAAGGGGTACACATAAATAGTGGTATTGGAAATTATTGCTTTTATCTTCTTGCATCTTCAATTACCAAAGAAAAGGCTGAGCAAATTTTCTACCGAGCTTTAGTAAATTATCTTACTTCTACTTCAAAGTTCGTAGACCTGAGAGTTGCTGCTGTTCAATCAGCCAGAGACTTATACGGAGACAATTCAACCGAAATGAACAAAACCAAAGAGGCCTTTGATAAGGTGGGAATTTATGGTGATGAGCCACCTGTTCAGGAAAAAGAATATGAAGTCAATGAAGGCGATGACTTTATGCTTCTATATAATACAGACCCTGATTACACTCCTACTCTTTACCGATATGATTTAAATGAGACACTACTCCCTTTAACTTCTACAAAAATGAAAGGAAAAGTAAGTGTTACAGATGACGGAGCATATGCAGTATATGTTTCAGAAGACGGGAATGCCCGTTTGCTGATCCTTAATCCTGATGAACCTGAAGAGATAATGCTAACAGAAGAGGGAGGCTGGGATAATGTAGCTATTTCAAAGGATGGAAACAGAATTGCACTTATTTCAGCTGAAGTAGATGCATCCATTTATGTTATAGACTTAGTCAATCAAACAGATTCGTATCGACAGTTTACTTTATATAATCCAACAACAAGTCATGACAATTCAACAGCCGGAGGTGTACAATATGCTGATGAAATTGAATTTGACCTGACAGGTGAATACATTATTTATGATGCTTATAATGAACTTTCATCTACGTTTTTTGAATCAATTGGCTATTGGGATATAGGATTTCTCAAAGTATGGGATAATGCTCAAAATAAATGGGGTGACGGATCAATATCAAAGCTCTATGGTACACTGGAAGAAAATGTCAGTATAGGCAATCCTGTATTTTCAAAAAATTCACCTGATATTATTGCATTCGACTACTTTGATGAAGTCAATGAGGACTATGCAATAATAGGGGCAAATCTTCAAACTTCGGATATCGATATAATATACTTAAATAACACTCTGGGATTTCCTTCTTTTTCAAGACTTGATGACGTTGTGACCTTTACAGAACTTGATGAATATAACGATGAAATGGTTTCAGCCATATATTTATCAGACAATAAGATATCCCCTTCAGGAGATGTTATTCAGTTGATAAATAATGCAAAATGGCCGGTCTTTTATTCAACCGGAAACCGAGCTTTAGGATTACCTCCTACTGCTAATTTTTCTGTTGATTATAAAAACGGAGACGCACCTCTAATTGTCAGATTCATTGATGCAAGTTTGTATAATCCCACCAACTGGAATTGGACTTTTACTGGTGGCTCACCATCAGTGTCAAATGAACAGAATCCTTACATAACTTATAACAGTCCGGGAAAATATAAAGTTACTTTGACTGTTTCAAATGCTTTTGGTGAAAATTCAATTACAAAAGAAGCTTATATTGAAGTATATCCGACTGCCTCTGATGAATTTAAAAGCGGGAACATTTCTTTTTATCCTAATCCTGTAAAAAACAACATATATGTCTCTTGTCAGGATAATTTTTCAGTAAAATTATTCACATTAGACGGGAAGAAAGTATTAGAAGAAGAAAACCACAAAACAATTAATATTTCAGGATTTGTACCGGGAATGTATTTTATTGAAATAGAAACAGAAAATGGTAAGATAAAAGAAAAGTTTATTAAAAACTAAATTCAATGTTGAGGAGATGGTATAAGGGTAGTTATTATTTCTTCCCCCTTAACCCAAAACAGGGTAAGAAATACCTATGCCATGTTTTTCTTAATTCATTGAATTTTAACGTACTAAAACAAAGGATATCATTATTTATAACTGTCCTGCTTTTACTATTTCCTTTTTTTTCTATTGCAATTCCTGCAAATGCCACTTTTAAGAACCTAACCACAGAAATGGGACTATCTCATGGTGATGTTACCTGTTTTTGTCAGGATTACGAGGGATATATGTGGGTTGGAACAAGAGATGGTCTAAACAGGTTCGACGGATTAAAGTTTACCGTTTTCAAGAATAATCAAAAAGACAGCACTTCTCTTCCTAACAATCAGATAGACGACATATTTGAGGACAGCAATAAAAACCTTTGGATTGGAGTTGGTAATGGTTTATGCAGGTTTAACAGGGAAAAAAACAATTTTGAAAAGATTAATTTCACTGACGATAATAATGAAGACCTTCATGAACATGGAATAGTAACAATTTTTGAAGACAGTTCTAAAAGGCTATGGCTTGGTTCAAACAATAATGGGGTGTACTGGCTTGATGAAGAAAATAAAAAACTTCATAACTTTAAAAATAAAGACATTACATGCGTTTTATCAACATCAATTAAGCAGGATAAAAAAGGCAACCTTTGGTTTTCATTCAGGGATAACCGGATCAGTGAAGGAGGTCTGGTTAAATATAATCCGGAATCCGGGGAAACCGAATGGTACAATTCAAAACATCCTCTTTTTGAAATTAACGATATATATAATATTGCAATCGATGACCATGATAATATATGGATTGGGTCTTCTTCAGGTTTGTATTTGATTAATGAAGACAAAAAAATATTTTCTCTTTTAAATAAAGGATTCAACTCTCTGAACAATAATCTAATTCACTTCCTGACAACAACTACAAAAGGTGATATTTTAATCGGAAGTGACGGAGGGGGCGTAATTTTATATAACCCTGAAACTAAGTCATTCAATTCAATCGTTTCTTCAAAATCAAAGGGTTCATTGTTAAGTAATACAATATATTCAATATTCGTTGCTAATGATGGTGTTATATGGATTGGATGCTGGGGAGCTGGAGTTAGCATATACGACAACCGTTTTAATAAATTTCAAACATTCATACAGGAGGAATCAAACATTAACTCGATATCAGGCAAATCTGTTACAAGTTTTGCAGAAGATAAAAATGGAAATATCTGGATTTCGACTGACGGTGGAGGTATTAATTTTTTCAATACTGAAAGTAAAAAGATATCACATTTTAAAAATGTAAAAGGAGATCATGGAACTCTTACCAACGATAAAGTTCTGGCTCTCTGTACAGATAATGATGGCAATCTGTGGGCAGGAATGTGGAACGGGGGATTAAACTGTTTTAAAATAGAAAACGACAGACTTATTTTGAAAGAGAAGTTCAGAAATATCAACCCCTCATTGAATAATTTCTCCTCAATTTTTAAGCTTTTTTGTGATGATGAAGGCAAAATATGGGTAGGATGCTATGAAACAGGAGCATTCCTGTTTGACAGTAAAACCAAAACATTTCAATCTGTTGGTGAATTATTGAAATCGCCCGAAAAAGTAAATACTTCATACAATATAAATGATTTCATTGATGATGGGGATTTTATTTGGATTGCGTCTGAATATAACGGATTGATGAGACTTAACAGACTTACAGGTGAATATAAAATTTTCCGGCACGATCTTAACGATAGTTTGAGCATAGGAGAAAATACAATTCACTCACTTCTTAAAGACAAAAAAAACAGAATCTGGGCTGGTACAGATAAAGGTGGACTATGCCTGTATAACAAACAGAAAGAAACATTTGAAAGATACACCATGGATGATGGTCTGCCCGATAATACAATTTTAGGTATTCTTGAAAGTGATGCCGGCGACATTTGGATTAGCTGCAACAATGGTATTTCGAGAATAAGCATTAGCGACTCATCAGAAAGTCCCAAGCTTAAATTCAAAAATTACTCAACAAATGATGGACTCCAGGGTTCTGTTTTCAATAGATGGTCATATTTTAAAAGCAGCTCAGGTGAAATGTATTTCGGAGGTCTTAATGGATTTAACGTTTTTCACCCAGACAGTATTTCAAATAATACATTCATTCCTCCTATTCATTTTACAGACTTCCTTTTGTACAATAAACCGGTTGAAATTGGCGGAAATGATTCACCTTTAAAAAAACACATTTCAAAGACCGATGAGATAATATTAAATTACAACCAGAACTATTTTACATTTAAATTCATTGCCCTTAATTTTATTTTTAGTGAAAATAATCAGTATGCCTATTACATGGAAGGTTTTGAAAAGGAATGGAATTACACAAAGAACAAGACTGAAGCAACATATACTAATATTGCTCCCGGACATTATGTATTTAAAGTTAAGGCCAGCAATAATGACGGGATATGGAATGAACAAGGAATTTCAGTGAAAATTACAATTTTACCTCCTTGGTGGAAAACTTTTTGGTTTAAAATATTAGTAGCAATATTAGCAGCGGGGACATTACTGGGGTATTATTATTATAGAATACATAGTATTAAACAAAGCAACGTCAAACTAAAGCAGCTGGTTGAAGAAAGAACCAATGAAATTAAAAGTCAGAATGTAGTGTTAATCAAACAATCAGATGAGCTTAAGCTGTCAAATAATCTACTGGAAGAAAGACAAAAACTTATTGAAGATCAATCTGAAGAACTTATGGCTCAAAAGAATGAACTCATAAAAATCAATACCGAACTAAACGATCTCAATGCAACGAAAGACAAGTTTTTTTCAATTATTGCACATGATATTAAAAACCCATTTTCAGTAATACTAGGATTCTCTGAGATTCTGCATCAGAATTTTGATGATTTTACTGATAACCAGAAAAAAGAAACTGCTGAGATTATTTTTCAATCTTCGCAAAGTGTATTTGAGTTGCTTGAAAATCTTTTGCAATGGTCAAGATCACAAAGAGGGTTATTGGAGTTTAAGCCGGAAAAGACGGATATAAATCAAAGTATAAAAAAGATAATATCAATCTTTAAGTACAGTGCCAGGGCTAAAAACATAAAAATCAAAGTAAACCTGAATGATGAAATAACATTAAATGTTGATCAGCAATCATTGAACACAGTATTGAGAAATCTATTAAGTAATGCTATTAAGTTCACCTATTCCGGAGGAGAAATAGTAATCAATACTGAAAAAGATGAAACTCATGTTTCAATTTCAATTTCAGACAATGGCGTTGGAATGTCTAAAGAAATTGTAGATAAGCTTTTTAAAATCAACATAAATCAAACTTCATCCGGAACAAATGAAGAAAAAGGAACTGGTTTAGGACTAATCCTCGTAAAAGAATTTGTAACTAAACAAGGAGGAGATATTTCTGTTGAAAGCGAACCTGGTAAAGGAAGTAAATTCTCTGTTACTTTTCCGATCCTCAGTTAATAAACTCAGTTTTTGGAATATTTTTATTAACTTTATTAAAGCCTGGTTTAAATTTAAACCATCAGTTTTATTTTTTTTAAATATTTAAAAATGTTTTAATGAAAATCAGAATCCATATATATCTATCATGTATCTTGATATTTGCATCATCACTTTTATATGGTCAGGAACAGGAAATTAAATTCATGCATTTAACTGTTAATGACGGATTAACTCAAAATTGGATTAGAAGCATATTTCAGGACAGCTATGGTTATATGTGGTTTGGCTCAGGCGGAAGTGGCATAAACAGGTACGACGGTTACGAAATTAAATTATATAAAAATGACCCCTTTAATAAAAATAGTTTGTCAAGTAACTGGATTAACATTATTTATGAAGATAATCATCGAAGACTTTGGATAGGCACTCAGCATGGAATAAATATTTATGACAGAGAAAAGGATTTATTTATTAAATATGATAAAATCCCTTCGGAAATGGTTATTGGAATATATGAACCATCAAACGAATATCTTTATATATGCACCAATCACAATATTTATGAATTAAATAACAGAACTAATGTAATTAGTCCCTTCTGTGAATCAGCAAGTTGTTTCAAAGATATTTTTATGGGTCAAATAGAAGAAGATACCAAAGGAAATTTCTGGATTCCTTCAACTAACGGTTTATTTAGGTTGGACTTTAAAAACAAAACATTAATAAGATATCCCATAGATGATAAAAATCCTTTAAACATAAGTGCCAATTCTTTGCAAGGCATTTATAAGGATAAATCCGGTAGAGTATGGGTCGGATCTGACAATAAAGGTTTGTTATTAATATGCTACGATGAAAATGATACCCCATTTTTTAAAAAATTTACTAATGACCCAAATAATAAAAACAGCATTAGCCCGGGTCTGATCAGAGCTTTGCTTGATGATGGAACTGGTAGACTTTGGATAGGTACTGAAAACGGTGGTCTTGACATTTTGGATTTAAAGAATATCGAAAAAGACAAGCCCTATTTCAGGCATTTTAAATCAGATATTGATGATGTCAATAGCATTTCAAATAATTCCATTTATTCAATATTTAAAGATAAACAAGATATTATCTGGATAGGTACTTATTCCGGGGGGATAAATTACTATAGTAAACAATTATTCAAATTCGAACATTACTACAAAAATATCAACAACCATCTGATCGATAAAACAGTTAACGCTTTTTATTATGAAGGAGATCAACTTTGGATTGGAACTGAAGGAGGATTGAGTATCTCAAACTCTAAAACAGGCAAATATCAAAACTTTTGCTACGATAAAAATGATAGCAAAACCATAGGATCAAATTCAATCTGGACAATATTTAAGGACAGTCGGGATAATGTTTGGGTGGGAACCTGGGGCGGAGGTTTAAATCTGTTCGATAAAAAGTCTTCTTCTTTTAAACGTTATTTAAATAATCCTAATGATTCTTCAAGCATAAGCGGAAATAATGTCTTTAGTATTACTGAGGATGATGAGGGATATATTTGGATTGCAACAATGGGATTTGGTTTAAATAAGTATGATTACAAAACCAATAAGTTTAAATCATATAAATCTGATTTCTATTCCGATAATACTATATCAGGCGATTGGGTTCAATGCCTTTTAAATTATGGAGAAGATGAATTGTGGATATCAACTTCAGATGGAGTGGATATCTTAAATAAAAAGACCTTAAAATACACCAACTTCAAACATGACACCTCTGACTATAAAAGCATTAGTTATAATGGTGCCAATATGATCTTTAAGGATAGCAAAAATAATATATGGTTAGGAACTGATGGCGGATTAAACTTCTTTAATCGTAGGGATAGCTCATTTAAATATTATACAGAAAAAGATGGTTTAGCAAATAATTCAATTAAAGGTATAGTTGAAGATTATAAGGGAAATCTTTGGATTAGTACCAATAACGGAGTTTCAAAATTCATAAATGGAACTAGTCTGCCCGATAAACCTACTTTTAAAAATTACACAAAAAAAGATGGACTACAGGGTAATGAATTTTCAAGGCGTGCTTGTTTTAAAGACCCCTCAGGAAAAATATACTTCGGAGGCTTAAATGGATTCAATTCTTTCTATCCTGATAGCATAAATGATAATCAATTCATTCCCGAAATTGTATTTACTGATTTCTTAATTTCTAATAAGACTGTTTCTATAAATGATAATTCGTCGCCACTAAAAAAACATATTAGTCAAAGCGATGAAATAATATTAAAGCCGGAAATGTCTGTAATAACTTTTAAATATGCTGCATTAAACTACATAATGCCTGATAAAAATCAATATGCTTATAAACTTGAAGGGTTTGATAAAGATTGGAACTTTATCGGAAATAAAAGGGATGTAACATTTACAAACCTTGCTCCTGGAAATTATATTTTTAAAGTTAAGGCATGCAATAATGATGGTTATTGGAATGAAAAAGGTACGCAAATAAAAATCAAAGTTTTACCTCCCTGGTGGAAAACAACCTGGTTTAAAATAACTTCTGTCTTATTATTATTAGCTGTGCTTTTCTCAATTTATAATTTCAGAATTAACAGCATCAAAAAAACTAATATCCGACTAAAAAAACTGGTTGATGAAAGGACTAAAGAAATAAATCAAAAAAATACAATTCTAATTCAAAAATCAGAAGAGCTTTCAACAACTGTTGAATTGCTTAAAGAAAGGCAAATACTGGTAGAAAATCAGGCTGAAAAGCTAAAAGCTCAAAAAGAAGAATTAACAAGATATAACCATGATTTAAATGAGTTGAATGCAACAAAAGATAAATTCTTTTCTATTGTTGCTCATGATATTAAGAATCCATTTAATGTCATCTTAGGCTTTTCAGAAATTTTATTGATGTATTATCACGAATGGAGTGAAGAAAGAAAACTGGAAACTATTAAACTTTTAAATAATTCCTCAAGAAGCCTTTACGATTTGCTTGAAAATCTCCTTCAATGGTCAAGATCAGAACGAGGATTAATTGAAATTAATCCTTCGAATATTATCCTTTATGAATCTATAAAAAATATCGTAGAATTATTGAAATACAGTGCTAATTCAAAAGAAATTGAGATAAAAACAAATAATATTGAAAACAACATTATTGTATTTGCAGATATCCAATTATTAAATTCTATACTAAGAAATCTTGTAAATAATGCCATAAAATTTACAAACAAAAGAGGCCTGATAGAAATCAAATCAGAAGTAAAGAATGGATTTGCATTTGTTTCTGTTGAAGATAACGGAGTTGGGATGACAGAAAAAGCAATGGAAAATCTCTTCAAATTAAATGTTAATCAAACAACAACAGGAACAAATAATGAAAAAGGTACCGGATTAGGACTAATTCTTGTTAAAGAATTTGTAACTAAACAAGGAGGAGAAATATTTGTTGAAAGCGAACCGGGTAAAGGGAGTAGATTTACCTTTACAATACCTCTTGAAAACAATTTAAGTTAATCATTTAAGTAAAAGTCACCTTTTTTTAAATTGAATGGATTACTATCTCCTGTTTTAAATAAAGGCTGAACCCATTTATAATAATTCCTGATTTTATTATTAATGATAGAATCAATTCTTGCATCGACATAATAAACAGAAAATCTCAAATGATTGCCAACCTGATAACTATCTCCCCCTGCAATTCCTAATGCTGTCCCAACTTTAACACTGTCACCTAAATTTACAAAAACCATACTGTCGGAAAAAACCTCATACTTAGCAAAGGAGTTATCGCCCTGCAAAATAGTAATAGAATTCTCACCTGCCCGATAGCCATTTTGATAAGTGGTTTCTGTTTTCATACAAACTACCCCTTCCCTGCTACAAAAAACTGTATCTCCTTTATTTAAAGAAAAAGCCCACATTATCCTTGAAGGGTCATCACTTTTGGATAAATCAAAATTAAATACACTGGTTTCTTTTCCTTGCCCAACTGGCAGAGCGTAAACTGTATTTGGATCATAATTAACAGGATAAGCCCCTACTCTTGTTAAAAACTTATGCTCAAAAGCTCCGGGTATATCAAGCAAGGTCCTCTTAACTTTAAACAAGTATGTTTTACCATGCATTAATGTAGTAATGAAAGGCAACTTACAATCAGCAGACATATTTTCGAATTTCTCAAAATCAATGGAAATCTGCATTGGATAGAAATTGGGGTTCACAGCATAAAAATCATATAAGCCATCTCCTACTTTTTCATAAGTAACTTTTACATTCTGAAAATTCTGACCTCCGGCAACAAGAGAAATCATCAAAAAGGATATAATAATTAGCTTGTTCATCTTTTCTCTTTTTATGAATCAAAAAATAAATTTACAATAAATCAGCT
>CAYUEI010000036.1:0-13454 GCA_964443445.1 uncultured Prolixibacteraceae bacterium
TTTTACTTTAAAAATAACATTAGGTTTAAAATGTTTATTTATTTTTAGGCAGTTGATTTTAAACCTAAATAAAACCTTCAATTCACAGACATGAGAATCCATTCTTCTTATTTTAAATTCTTTGCCTTTATATTCTTGTTTATTGCTATTCCTATCAAGGGATTACTTGCCCAGGATTCAATTTTTAGAGATAGTATTAAATATGAAATTTCAATTTCTGAAAATGAATTTTTAGTACGGGATTCAATTACTTCAGATAGCAGCAGACATGAAATTTCTATCTTTTTTATTAAATCGGCCGCCCCTATTGAATGGACTTCTCCAGCTCAGTTATATAAAAGTACTTTGAATTGCTACGTTGCTGCTTTTTTTAAAAAGAACTATAATGTAATAGGCCATACAGTTGCGCGTGTCGTTTCAACTTCAATGCCCGACACAAGTTTTTATGCAATGAGTGGTGCAATTCAATCTGAAAAGGTTGAACTGGTAATGGGTAAACAACTTGGCTTTGGTGCATTAGGCTCAACTATTCATGGTATGTTCGAACCTGAAGAGAGAATTAAGAAAAGTATTGCCCTTTATGCTAAAAGGAAAAATATTGCTTTCATAAAGTTTATCATCAATGATGCTTCATTAAAGAGAATACAGAGTTTTGTTGAGTATTTCAAAACTAAAAATCAATACGGATATGCCCCCTGCGAACTTTATAACGGTGCATGTTATCCTGCTTACGAATATGAAGGCTCAGCCTGCTCCGCTTTTGGTATGTCCCTGCTTGATATTGTCGGTGTTCTGCCCGATGAATCAACGCAATGGATGGTAGATATTAAAATTCCAATTGACCTTGTAGGTGGTGAGTTTAATCAAAATAAGAAAATTAAAACTTCCTCCATTATAAAAGCTAAAAGCTGGTATGAAGGCGATGGGGTAGAAGGGACAGATTATGCTGAATATAAGGTTTATGTACCTGATCTTGCTTACGAATGGATAGATGATAAAAGAAATAGCAACGATTCAATTTACAAAGCTATAGATGAAAATGGTATACCGGGTGTTGTTATTGATATGTCTTCTGTTGAAGTTAATACTACAGCCCCTGTCCTGAAAAAAAGAACTTCAACCAACTTATTTGTGGATACTTTCAGAAAGACGTACGTAAGACCGGAAATTCTAATTAAGAATGACGACAGTGTTGAACAGAAAGACTAATTTTCTTCATCCAATAGTCTTTGCTCTCCTCTGAGTTCTCTTATTCCGGTAGTATCCTGACTTACTTCTATTGTCCCCTTATATTTGTGGTTCTCATCACGAAGAGCAAAATATCTTATGTGGATAAACCTCCCTTTTATTTGTATCCAAAACTCAGCTACACTCCTTGTTCCATCTTTGAATGAGTCTAATATCTTATTTACTACATGCACACTCTCATGAGGATGACAGTTTTGAACTTTTCTCCCAATGATAGCTTTCGACCTTTGAAATATTCTGTGGTTGGAACCTGAGAAATATTTTACCTCGTCATTTTCATCTACAAAAGTTATATCAACAGGTAGATTATTGAGCATCATTATTATTTGTTCTGCTGTTAAAATGCCAGTTCCCAAATCAATTTGTCCGGTTATTATTTCATTTTTCTGAACCTCGTGAGCATTCTTAGCCGGGGCTTTTATGTAACTCCAGCCTATCTCGTCGCACTGCCAAAGTAAGTCATCCCATGTTTTTTCAGGTATTGATTTTAAAGCTATTGGAAATACAATTTGTTCTTCCCTGAATATTATTGGCAGAACTACAAAGAATAACCTTCCAAATTCATTGTTCATCAGTGCTTTGTCTATGTGTCTCTTTGTTAAAAGTTCTTCAAGCACACTAATTGAATCTCTGAAATCATCATGAAATGACCACATCAGACTTAAGCATCTGTATTTAGAAAATGTTGATTCTATAACAGGAAAGATGACATTTTCCTTTTTTGTGTAATGCAATTCATATTCTTTTAAAGCCTTCACTGATGTAAGCAATCTCGCCGCAGGAATGTCTTCTGATTTGGAGCAAGCCTTTAGTTCTTCCCTTAAAATTTCCATTATTTTTTCTACTTCCCGGTTTTCCTGCATCATAAGGTTTAAAAGATGCCCTTCAGTTGGTTTTTTCCATTCTATGCCACTGAGAGATTTGAAAAAGACATTAATCAGCTTACCTGTATTTTCCTTTATGGTTTCAAATGGAATATCTTCTTGTAGTAAACTATCGAGAACTTCCATAACTTCATAGGGAGTAACAGTTTCAACAACATCCCAATTGTCAGTTATTTGCTTGCGCTGATTGTCTGAATTTATCACGGCATGAGCTATACGCAAAAGTTTTTCAATCCTCTCACTATGATTGTTAAGGTGTTCCGACATTGTTTTCTTTATTTCTTTTTGATTATATACAGGACATAAAAGTATTTATTATTTATCCTATTTTTGCAAACTAATTTACAAAATTCAGTTATCATTTATGAAGAAATTCGGTTTACCTGCTGCTGTATTTTTATTTTCAGGGTTTATAATGTCTATGGTTCAGCTTAAACTGACAGAAACCCCTTTGTTGATAGCTGAAAGATATATTCCAGGTGCAGGATGGATTGAAATATTTTTGTTTGCTTTTTATGGTGCTTTTGTTGCTTATAAAATGGAGGATGTAAAAAATGTTCCTCAATATCGTAAGGTTACCTGGCTTTTATTCACAATTGTGTTTTTCGGACAAATGGTTATTGGACTTCTCGGCGAAGATAAGTTTTTGATGACGGGGAAACTCCATTTGCCTATACCAATGATGATAATTGCAGGTCCCTTGTATAGGGCTCAGCTTTCTGTAATGACTATACTTTTTCTTAGTACAATTATTTTGTCAGGCCCGGCATGGTGCAGCCATCTTTGTTATTTTGGTTCTCTCGATAATATTGCTGCACAAGGAAAAATAAAGATGAAACCACTGAAAATGCTTAGAGTAGTTAAACCAGCCGTTCTTGCTCTTGTAATTGCCGTTGCTCTTATTTTCAGATGGATGAGTGTTCCAATGCTATATGCAACTATTCTGGCTGTTGGTTTTGGTGTAGCAGGAATTCTCATAATGATATTCGTATCAGGTAAAAAGAAAAAAATGATTCATTGTACTGCATATTGCCCTGTCGGAACTGTGGTTAATATCCTCAAGCCTGTAAATCCATTCAGAATGTATATTGATTCAAACTGTGATACATGTATGCGGTGCACTGCCAATTGCAAATACGATGCCCTTAACTTCAAGAATATTCAAAACAAAAAGCCGGGATTTAATTGTACGCTTTGCGGCGACTGCCTGAGTGCATGCCCTAACAACTCCATTAAATATAAGTTTTTCAATTTAGATTCTGAATTAGCAAGAAAGCTTTACCTTTTCATGACAATTTCTATACATGCTGCTTTTATGGCTCTTGCTAAACTTTGAAAAAAAATAGTATTAATATATTGTTTACGTGCTTGAATTTTGATTAACTTAGGTAGATAAAACCTAAAATCTCGGAGGACCTAATCATGAAGAAAATTGCAGTTATTTTAATTGTATCATTTTTTGCAGCGCTATTCATCAGTTGTGAAAAAAACGATGTAAACACCCAGGCAGCAAAGATATATATAAGTTATAAAAGCAAAGGGATGAGGGGAGAAGGTGAAAATTATCAGAGAGTGTATGTTAAAAATATTTATTTAAATGGAAGTCTTATTGGAAGCCCTTTACCATCAATGAATTATTTTCAGATTGGAAGTTTAAAGTTTTCTGATTCCAACTATTATCATTTCACCGAAGGTTCGATATCTTTTTCTTCTGAAAACACGATATGGGAAGACCAATTGGATGAACCAAAGTTTAATCCTTTATCCTTGAAAATAAATAGTTCAATAGGAGAAATTGAAGGTTCGGTAACTTTCCCGGATACAATAAAAACAATGAGTATTGATGCAGCTGACAATATTTCAATCGGAACACCGATTACTATTTCATGGGGAGGCAGTAATGCAGATTACTATGTTGTTGAATATTATTATCAATACATGGAAGAAGAGAATGCGATTTTAGGATATTCTCACGATACAATTATTACTTCTGAAAGCGTTACTTTAGATGGCAATCAGTTTAGAAAAGATGGCGAGATAAGTTATTTTTCAGTTTATCCAATGAATGGTCCACTGCCGGCTGCCGGTTCAAAACCAAATATGAAGGGAGTTGGCTATGGCTATATTTATACCCAAAATAAATCAATAGATTCTGACAGGACAATTTACGTTGGGGATGGAATCGATATGGACTTATATCAATTGTTGCTTAATGTAAAATCAGCTTATTTAAAAGAAAAACCTGATATGCCTTTGAGGTTTGCTAAAATGCTTGGAATCAAATAAAAATCATTTTATCATTTATTTTATCGTTTAGCATAGTAACTTTGGGTTTTACTCTAACGTATTGAATAATTATACCTGTTATGAAACGAACATGTTTGCACACTATCACAAACACCCATGAATTGAAAATCGGCGGTAGCCAAAATGAGTCATGTGAGTTCCATCCGGCAATTAGAAAAACAAATTATTTTCGGATGAAAAGCTCAGTTCTTTTAATATCAATAATCCTTATCATGTCATCTTGCCAGTTGAATAAAAATGAGGCTAAAAAGAGCCCCAATAAGCCAGTCTCTGAAATAAAGGCAGTAAATAAAGGCAATTTAAGCTTTGCAACTTATTTTGCCCCTAAAACTATGCGTCTCGACTTTTACCATACAGGCAACAACTCCGATGAAATGTTTGCTATCGACAATGTTCTATCTGACGGTCAATGGAGCGGTAGCCTCAATATTCTTATCGACAAGCTTGAATTTGGGCTTTATTTTTTCGAAATTATTGATAAAGAATCAAATGTCCTCCTATATTCACGTGGCTTCGCATCTATTTTCGGTGAATGGCAGCTTACTCCTGAAGCTCAGCAGGGGTGGGGTACTTTTCATGAATCAATTCGCTTTCCCTGGCCATTGAAGCCTGTTACAGTTGTTGTGAAGAAGCGTAATTCTGAAAATAAGTTTGTTCAGATTTGGAATACAGATATCGACCCTGTTTCCCGCATTGTAAACAAAGCCGACAAAATTCACACAGAAAAGACTTTTATTGTTTCCGGCAATGATGATGTAAATAATAAACTGGATATTGTAATTCTGGGAGATGGCTATACAGCAGCAGAAATGGAAAAGTTCAGAAATGATGCTGCCAGACTTTCTAATGCACTGCTTGGTGCCGAGCCTTTCAATTCACTTCGGGACAAGATTAATATAAGGGGAGTAGAAAAACCTTCTGAAATATCAGGACTTAACAAGCCTCATCAGGGAGTTTTCAGACGCTCACCTTTATCTGTAAGCTACGGTATATTTGATTCTGAAAGATATGCCCTTTCATACGACAATAAGACTATCAGAGATGTAGCATCTTCTGTTCCCTACGATTTCATGGTAATTCTGATGAATGAAAAAACTTATGGCGGAGGTGGAATTTACAATCTCTACACAACAGTTGCTGCTGATAATATGTTTTCCGATTATATCATGATTCATGAAATGGGGCATCATCTGGCTGCTTTGGCCGATGAATATTATACTTCAGCTGTTGCCTACGAAGCACCTGCAATTACTCTCGAACCATGGGAACCTAATGTAACAGCCCTTCTAGATAAAGGAAACCTTAAATGGAAGGATCTGGTAGAAAATGGAACTCCTCTCCCGACCCCATGGAACAAAGAAGTATTCGATTCTTTTGGCTATGATATTCAAAAGGAAAGGGAAGCAATACGTGCTAAAAACCTTCCTGAGAGTGTCATGGAAGAACTATTTATCCGACAGAAAAACAAAGAAGCTGAACTTTTATCTTCCGAAAAATACAAAGATAAGGTCGGAGCTTTTGAAGGTGCCAATTATAACTCAAAAGGGATGTACAGATCAGAACTTAACTGTATCATGTACACCCGTTTTAATCTATTTTGCAGGGTTTGCCAAAGAAGCATTACTGATGTAATCAGGCAATATACGGATTAGTATCAAAATTAATTATTTACTCATACCTTAAAGCTTCCACCGGATTTCTTCTTGCTGCTTTCCAGCTTTGCAGGCTTATTGTTCCAAGTGCTATAAGAAACGCAATTAATCCGGCCAGTATAAAGATCCACCAGCTTATTTCAACTTTATATTGAAAATTGCTGAGCCAGTTATTAACAATAATATATGCCACCGGTATAGCGATTATCAGCGAACCAATCAACCATACAAAGAATGTTTTATTAATTGAAATCAAAACCTCAGATATTCTTGCACCGTTGACTCTTCTTACACCTATCTCCTTGATTTTCTGATTAATCAGCAGAACTGTCAATCCATATAAACCAAGAGTAGAGATTATTATCGCAATAGCTGATGCCCAACCAATTATTTTGCTCCATCTGTCTTCTATTTCATACCTTTCGTTTAATCGTTCATTCCAGAAAAAATGAGTTAGTGTTTTCCCGGGAGCAACTTCTTCATAACATTTTTTAATGTGTTCAATTACTGATTTCAGTTGGTCCGGCTGATATTTTAAAAGTATGTCACTATAGCTGTTTCCATAATAAGTATTTGTGTGCAACATAGCCGGAAAAACCTTTTGTCTAAGGTTGAAATAGTTGAAATCATTGACAACTCCGATTATAGAAAAGTTTATACCACTGATATTAAAAGATTTTCCAATTGGATCATCTTCAATACCGAAAGCTTCAATGAAAGCTTTGTTTACTATTATTGTCTGGCTCGATGAATTAATATCACTTAGAGTGCAATTTTTCCCATACAACAGATTTAATCCAAGAGTAGGAATATAATCAGGGTCAATTCTGAACTTAAAAACACTTATTTTTTCGCCATCACCTTTATTCACATAGTCGTTTGAAGAACCGTTAAGAAAATTTCTGCAAACCATTGTAAGGTTAATTACTGAAGGGTTTTGTTTCAGCATTTCTTTGAAAGATGCTTTTTTATCATCAGGTATCCTGTCTATTTCTATATCAATGATATTGTTGGTATCCATCCCGATATTTCGGTTTTTCATATAATCTGTTTGTTTTAAAATAAACAAAGTGACTATTATAAGAATTATTGAAAGGCTATACTGAACGGAAACGAAAACCTGGGAGAGTTTGCTTTTATTGCCCACATTGATTTTATTACCAGCCATCTGGTTAGGACTTACCTTTGAAAAAACCATAACCGGAATTAAACTTGTAATAATTGAAACTGACATAAACAGAATTACTGCAAACAAAATAACTTTTGGAATATTAATACTATCAGTAAGTATTTTAGTCTCTGAGAGGTTTTCAAAAACAGGAAGTGCAAGTAAACATAGTATACCTCCGATTATAAAAGAGCTAAATGTCAAAAGAAAGCTTTCGGAAAGGAACACGTAAAAAATATTTCCGGCAGTAGCACCCATTGCCTTACGGATTCCAACATCACCAATCTTTTTAAGGTATTGACCTAATGAAAGTATCGTGTAATTACTGCAGGCAATGATCAAAATTAAAAGACATATAGATATTAAAACAATAAAATTGCTCTTCTCAACTGATCTTTCAAAGCAATTATCTATATCACCATTCAGATACACATCTTTCATTGGAAGAATAAACGGGACAAACGCATCATCAGTTTTAACCAGCTCGTTCTGTTCCTGCATTTGATTTACTCTATCTTTATAATATGAGTTTAGGAGCTGCAGTACATTCTTTTCAGCTAACCTGGCATCGGCATTCTCTTTAATGAGGTAATAGACAGAAGTGTATCCCATATAATTGTCACAGCCACCAAGGTTTCTGCCCGATTTACCGGAAAGTATAACATCAAAATCAATACTTGAGTTTTTTGGAATATCTTTAATTACTCCTACAATTTTAAGGGGAGTGTTGCCAAAAGCTAAAGGGAAAGTGATGTTTTTATTTAATAGTTCATCATATTTGTTTTTTCCTGCCAGAATCTTATCTGCAACTTTTTTTGTTATTACTATTTCATTTGGATTAATGAAAATTGAAGTTGGGCTACCGGCAATAAACGGGAAGCTGAACATTGAAAAGAATTCTTCACTTGCATAGCTGGTATTAACGTCAAAAAAGTTATCCTGAAAACAAATTGTCTGTTCAAATGCAAAACGGTACTCTGCACTTTTTTCGACCTGTGGTATATCTTTTTTAAGCCTTTCTGTAAGTTCAGCTTCAACTCTTACATCTTTACCCTGATAGTCAATATACCTGATAGAATAGTTAATTCTGTATAGCCTGTCAAGATTCTTATGGAAGTTATTACAGCTGTATTCCTGATTGATATAGAAATAAATTATAAGACTGCAAGCTATTGCTACAGAAAGACCAATAACTGTAATAATTGAATTTGTGGAATTATTTTTGATATTCCGGTATGCGTATATTAAGTTAGTTTTCATATATGTCAGCTTTTTATAGGTGTACGACCTGACCGGTCATTTTCAAATTACTGAATACCCCTCTGCCTTTTTCACTATTATTATGGCTTGTAACAGCTAGTCCGATATATAATTCAGAGTTCATAGGGAATTCCCTGCTTCCAAGATTATTCCAGTTTTTACCGTCTTCCGAAAAATAGTAATTGAATAAATTTCCTTTTCTTATAAGTTTGACCCAATAGGGAGCTTTAATATCGGGATTACGATTACCACCTTCCATTTGGGCATTTTTTTCAATCCTTTGGTGATATGTTATTCCGTTTCTTGTTGTTACACAGGCAAAAGCTGTTTTGGAGCTTCCTGATAATGATTCTCTTACCATAACACCTGCTTTGACCCATTCATTATTGCCCTCTATACTTTCAACTTTAACTGAAATTTCACAATCGCCTTTAATGTATTGATATGCATAATGAAAACCATCACTATTGTTCCATATATCGGAACCAGAGCCTTCTATTACAAACTTGTTGTTGGAACAGGTAAGACTTCCTGGCAGCAATGCATCTCCCATATCTCCTGATATCCATGGATAGCAAGGATTATTTTTGTTTTTAATATTAACCTTCACAAAAGAACTTTCGGAAATGCTTTTCCCATCGCTGATTGTATATTTAAAACTATCAGCGGAAACAGAAGAGTTGCTGACTGTATAAACTAATTGATTGCCAGCTAATTTTGTCTTCCCATACAATGGCTGAGAAAAGTCTTTGATGAATATTGAATCTCCCTCACGGTCATTATCATTACTTAAAACATCAATCAGGATACTGCCTTCATTGTAAGATTGGGCAACATCTCTTGCAGCAAGAGGTTCAAGATTCTTATTTACTTTTATTGCAATAACGGAGCTTTTTGACTTTTTATGTCCGTCTGTGCTGATATATGTAAGGCTGTCTTTCCCAGTAAAACCTTTTTCAGGAGTATAATAAAGAATATTCCCTTTTTGCTCAACAGAACCATGATTTGGTTTTGAAAACTGCGCAACTGAAAGTTTATCTTCATTGTCTTTATCTGTATCATTTGTCAGAGGAGTGATCTTCACCGTTTTTTCTTCGATAACAATTCCCTGATCGGGAAGTGCAACAGGCTTATGGTTGTAGTTCTGTACTATTGCAATTATTACAATTTGTAATACTACAAATGCCAGCAATGACTTTAATAAATATAATCGTTTGAATTCCCTGAAGTCCATCTTACTTGGTTTTAAAGGTGTTTAACTGTATGCTATTTAACTTTTCGCTATTCATATCTCAAAGCATCTACAGGGTTGCTTACTGATATCTTAATCACATGGTAACTTATTGTTAGAATTGAAATTAGAGTTACAATTCCAAATGAAATAAGGAAATAACCATAATTCAACGGCTCTTTATATGCCCCGGGTAGTACTTGAAAAATCAAAACTGATAAGGGTGTTGCTATTATAAATGCTATTAACATCAATAAAAATGTTTCAGCCGATAACTGACGGTATATCTCCAAAACAGAACTTCCGAGTACTTTTCTTATACCTATTTCTTTCATCCTGCGCTTTATTGTGAAAATCATCAATCCAAGCAATCCAAGCAAGGAAAGCAGTACCGTGACAATTGAAAAAAAGATAAAAATTCTTTTCATTAATTTCCAGAATTTTAAAGCCACGTCAAGGTTTAATAATTCACTGTAGTCTTTGAATTCAAATGGTTCATTTGGAATAACGGATTCAAGTTCAGTTTTAATAATTTTCTGAACATTCTGTTCATTACCAGGAAGGTGTCTGATTGAAAATAATCCTTCTCCCTTTATATCATTTTGCTTTGGCAAAATTATGTAGACCGGAATTTCCTGATGAATGGAAAATGGGTGGAAGTCCTTAACAACGCCGGTTACAGGGATAGCCCTACCATACAAATAAATCTTTTTACCATCAATATTATCCCAGCCAAAAGTTTTAAATGCAGTTTCGTTTATAATGCAATTGTTCATGTCGGAAGGGAATTCTTTTGAAAAATTTCTTCCTGCAACAAGTTCAAGACCATACGTTGGAATGAAATTATAATTTACATAGTTACAGCTTATCATTACTTTTTCATCAGATCTTGCGCCATCCCAAGTAACGTAACCTCCTATGTTGCCCTTGAAAGGTATTGTGTTTGAAATAGATGCGTCTACTATTTCAGGATGTTGTAATAACCTGTTCCTTACAGATTCAAAATCTACTGTTTCTTTAAAATTAATCTCAGAAAATAATATTTCCTTATTTCTGAAACCAAGGTTCCGTTTCATAATAAAATTGACATGAGAACTGAATATCATACTCATAATCAGCATAAACAGCGTAATTGAAAATTGTGAAACTATGAGTACCTTTTTTAGGTTTATGGATTTGGGATTGCTATTTAAAAGGTTTCCCTTTAAAACTTTAACAGGATTATAGGATGACAAAACCAGTGAGGGGTATAATCCTGACAGAAAACCAGCCAAAAGACTAACTAAGAATATTATCAGTAACAGTTTGGTTTCACTAAGAATATTCATTTCAATTTCTTTTTCCAAAAAAAGATTTAATAAAGGAGATGATAATTGTGCAGTTATAAGTCCAATAATCATTGAAATTAAAGTAAGTGAAAGAGTTTCTCCCATAAATTGATACTGCAGAAGTCTTTTAGGAGAACCTGCTACCTTCTTAATTCCAATTTCACGGGCTCTTTGTGTTGAGTTGGCAAGCGAAAGATTTACATAGTTTATACATGAAAGCATAAGTATAAGGAATGCAGCCAACGATAGTACAGAGAATACAACATAGAAATCACTCTGACTATTGGGGGATGTATGAAATTTTGAAATGTGATGCAGATAAGGTGAGGATTTTTCAAAGTTGTCAATACTTTTAAATGCATCTTTAATTTTATTGTCAACTGATTTAGGGTCTGTTCCCTCTTTCAATAATATGAAGTTATCCCAATCTATGTTTGTCCAGTTATTCTGAAATCCTTTTCTGATATTTAAATATTCAAATGTCGCCATTGATATTAAAAATGATGGCCTTAAACTCGAATTTTCTGGAAAATCGTGATATACTCCAGTAACTTTTAACGGATGCCTTTTTTCTACAACAACCTCTTTGCCGGTTACATTTCCCTCAGGAAAAATCTTTTTTGAAAGTGATTCTGATAAGAGAATTGTATTCGGTTCAGTTAATGCAGAATTAGCTGATCCTTCTTTGAGATTGACTGAGAAAATATCAAAAATGGTATTTTCACTCCAATAGCCGTGTTGATCATATATAAGACTTCCATCTTTCAATGAAAAATATTGACCTGAAATTTCTTTCATGAGCAATACTTTTTCTACTTCAGGCAGATTACTTAATAATTGATATCTGTAAGCAGAAGGACTATATGTGCAGAAATTTGTCGGGAAAGAATCTTCCTGTTTAGTCTGGACGCGATATATATTCTTATAGTTTTTGTTGAACTTGTCATAATTGAGTTCATGATTTACTATGAATCCCAGAAATGTAAATGTTGCAAATCCAATAATCAATGTAACCAGATTCAGGAAAGTTGATAGTTTATTATTTTTAAAATTCCTGTAAAGGCTTATAAAAAAGTGATGTAACATAGTTTTGTTTATAATATTTATTTATAGCAAATTGCTTACTTCAGTTACAATCTGGCCATCGAACAAATTAATTATCTTGTGAGCAAATCCTGCATCGTGCATTGAGTGTGTAACCATTACTATAGTGGTTCCTTCGCGATTGAGCTCTGTTAACAGGTTCATTACATCAAGCCCGTTTTTGGAATCAAGATTACCCGTTGGCTCATCAGCCAGTATTAGTTTTGGGTTTGCTACTACTGCACGAGCTATTGCAACCCTCTGCTGCTGTCCTCCCGACAATTGCTGCGGAAAGTGTTTGGAACGATGAGCAATGCTCATTCTTTCAAGAACCTTGTTTACGATTTCTTTTCTTTCCCGAGGCCCGATTTTCAAATAGAGTAGGGGTAATTCAACATTTTCAAATACGTTCAATTCATCTATCAGATTGAAACTTTGAAATACAAAACCAATATTTCCCTTACGTAAATTGGTCCTCTGGCTTTCACGATGTTTGGCAACATCAATACCGTCAAAAAAGTAGTTGCCTTCAGTCGGATTATCGAGTAGCCCGATAATATTGAGAAGTGTTGATTTTCCGCACCCTGAGGGTCCCATAATCGCGGTAAATTCTCCTTTTTTAACTTCGAAATTTACTTCATTCAACGCGAGGGTTTCAATCTCCTCAGTGCGGAATACTTTTGTTAGTTTTACTGTTTTTATCATTTTATTTTTTTAAACGGAGACCGGAGACTGGAGACCGGAGACCGGAGTTCCTGTTGTTATTATACTTTGAATTTTTCTTTTCTTGTTTGTATAAGGTTATGAAGCATTGCAGAAATTTTTCTTGTTCTTTCTATAATTTCCTCAGCTTTAATTTCATTTAAAAAGTTCAATCTTTTTGCAAGATGTAATTGTGTTCTTACTTCGGAAACTGAACCTTTTGCAATATATAAGTATTGTATAAATTCTTTATTGCTTTGTCTGTCAAATCCTTCAGCAATATTACTTGGTACAGATACTGATGCACGCTGAATTTGATCCCTGAACCCATAATCTTTGCAATTGGCTAATTGCTTATATATTTCTTCTGTCAAATTCATTGCTTCCTGCCAGACAAGAAGATCTTCAAACTTTTCAATCTTGCTCATTTTTTAATTTTTAAACGGAGACCGGAATACGGAGACCGGAGTTCCTGTTGTTATTATAATTTTATCTTTATTTTATATAATGTATAAGGCATTGTGTTTTTTCCTTTCAATTTTCTTCTCACCTTTCTTCCAATCTATTACTATCCTCCATTCTCCATTCTCC
>CAYUEI010000036.1:13554-15111 GCA_964443445.1 uncultured Prolixibacteraceae bacterium
ACTATTTTGTTATTTTCTCCAAAAATCTCATAGCTGTTTGTAATCACCTTTTCTCCGGGCGTGAGCCCTTCAAGGACTTCATAATACACCGGGTTTTGACGACCAATACGTATATTCCGTTTTGTAGCACTAGTGCCCGATTCATCAAGTACAAATATCCACTGTCCACCCGTACTCTGGAAGAAACCTCCCCTTGGCAGCAATACAGCATCTACAGGTTGTCCCAGCTCAAGCCGTATATGATATGTCTGACCGGTTCTAAGGTTATCAGGTATTACGTTGGTAAACTTTAAGTCAACCTGAAAACGCCCTTCCCTGACTTCAGGATATACTTTCATTACTTCAATATCAAATTGTTTGTCCTGTCGTTCAAATGTTGCTGTCAATTCCCGGCGTACACGGTCGATATAATGTTCATCAACCTGCGCCACTACTTTGAAATTATCAAGGATATGAAGCTGTCCTACACGCTGTCCCTTATTGACAGATTGGCCAATTTCAATGTCAAGACTTCCAAGTTGTCCATCAGCGGGGGCTTTCACATTCAGATCTTCAAGTCGCTGGCGTACCATAGCAAGATTTTGCTGCATATTTTTAAGGCTACTGTTCATCTGAACCTTTTGATTTTCCCTGAAAATGGAATCCTGTATCATACGCTCATATCGTAACTCCCTGTCCCTTATCGCAAGATCATAATTGTCTTTTGAAGTTAGGTATACTTCTTTGGAAACGAAGCCTTTTTCGTAAAGAGAGCTGTTTTGCTCATAATTACGCTTCACCCTGATTAACTCATAATCAATATTCAAAAGCTGCTGCTTATTACTGATTTTCTGTTGTTCCATATTTATAAGGGTATTCCTCAATTCATTGGATTGATATGCCAATTGTGATTCTGTATTCAATATCTGGAGGTTAAGATCATTATTTATCATTTTGAAAATAATATCACCCTTTTTGACCATTTCACCTTCTTCAATGACTTTCTCTGTCACTTTACCTCCTTCTTCGACATCAAGGAATATTGTAGTTATTGGTTCAACAGTTCCTATCAGCGAGATATAATCTTTAAAACTTCCGCTTTCGACTTCAGAGATGGTTATTTTATCTTTTTCAGCCCTATATGTCGATGTCCCTGATGAAAGAATAAGTTTTACTATTAACCCTATTATTGCTAATGCAATGACAATAAGAATTATTGTTTTTAGCTTTAAGCCTTTCCTTTTTTCTATTTTTCGATCCATGCCCATGGCATTATTTTTTTAGTTTATTATTAATTTACTGATTAAATCCCTGATAAAGCTGAATTGTCCTATCGACAACATACCAACTGTACTTTGCTCTCAAAACTTCTGATTTTGCCCTGGATAACTGGCTTTGGGCATTCATAAAATCTGTTGTGTTTATAAGTCCAAGACGAAACTTCTCACGATAAGTTTCAAATGACTTTTCTGAATACTTAAGATTGTCACCCGCATGTTGATATTCAATGTAATATGCTTCTTTTTTCATTATGGCATCTTCTATCTCCCTGCGGATCATCTTTTTCTGGTTCTCAAG
>CAYUEI010000036.1:15211-18403 GCA_964443445.1 uncultured Prolixibacteraceae bacterium
CATATACACTTTCAATTGATTGATTTTTCTCATCAGGTATTTTATTGTCGATTTCTGCTGATGAGAGAGTAAAATTTGTGTTTTCCGGCATTTCAATTAATTGAGCAAGCTTCAGTTTGAGTAAGCGAAATTCATTTTCAGCCTGATTGAGTACCAGTCTGTTACCTGATACCGTAGCTTCTATTTCATTCAAAGCTGCCTGCTCAAGCTGACCGGCTTCAATAGTTGCCGTAATACGTTTAAGTTCAGAAATACTTACTTCCAGTTGTTCTTTGGCAACATCTGCCAGTGCCTGCTGATAAACAACCCTTGCAAAAAGATCAGTTACTTCAGTAGTGAGTATATTTATTGCAAGCTTCGAACTTTCAGCACATACAAGCTCATTGAACCTGTTTGCAGAAATGGAATTCATACTCGTGAAGCCTGAAAATATATTCATCGAACTGCTTATTCCATAGCTCATAGTATATGTTGAACCAGATGAAATCTCATTGTTTTGGTTGGTCGAACGTCGAAAATCAAAATTCGATTCTCCCCAGCCGTTAATTGTTGGGGTTAGATTCCATTGACTTTGTTGCCTGTCAAATACTGCCTTTTTCTCAAGATTCTGTTGAATTTTCAATGTTATATTTTGTTCCAATGCATGGTTGACACATCTTTCAAGTGTCCATTCGTCATTTTCCTGTGCCCAAAGGCTTAAGGTGAAAAGGTTTATTAATAATATTATCGATATATGTTTCATGAAATTTTTAATTTTTAAGGAAGATATCTAATGCTATGCCAAAATTATAATTGTCAATAATTCAGTCTGTTAATTATATTGTTATAAATAGGGTGTAAAAAAAATAGACAATTAGTGTAAAGAAATTTTACAAAGTGCTATTTTTATATAAATTCTATATGGTTGAATTTCAGTCTTCTGATTGGAAATTAATGTTTTGGAATAATTTTAGATATAAAAGATATTGTCAGATCACAAGATAAGAAATGAAAGATTCAAGTATCCTTATTGTAGATGATAACAAAAGTATTCTCAGTGCTTTGGAATTATTGCTGAAAGGCAGGTGTAAAAAGGTTAAAACCCTTTCATCGCCAAATCTGCTGCTTAATGAATTGCAAAAAGAAAACTATGATGTTTTATTGCTTGATATGAATTTCTCAGCAGGCATTAACACCGGAAATGAAGGTATTTACTGGCTTCAACGCGTATTGGAATATGACCGGGGTTTAAGTGTTGTAATGATAACTGCATTTGGTGATGTTGAGCTTGCTGTAAAAGCTGTAAGAATGGGGGCAACAGATTTTGTACTTAAGCCCTGGGATAATGAAAAGATGCTTGTGACTATTGACTCAGCATGGCGCTTAAATCAATCAAGGAAAGAAGTCAGGAAGCTAAAATTAAAAGAAAAGCAGTTGATCGCTGAAATAAACAGGCCGGCACATAATTTAATTGGTTCTTCTCCTGCATGGAAAAATGTAATGGGATTGGTGGCCAAGGTTGCATCTACAAATGCAAATGTTTTGATAACCGGAGAAAATGGTACCGGTAAGGAACTGATTGCCCATGAAATTCACCGGCTTTCAGGAAGAGCAGATAATGTTATGGTTACTGTTGATATGGGATCAATTGCAGAATCATTATTTGAAAGTGAACTGTTTGGTCATAAGAAAGGCTCTTTTACTGATGCCCATGCTGACCGTACAGGAAAAATTGAAACTGCAAATGAAGGTACACTATTTCTGGATGAAATTGGAAACCTGCCAATACCTATGCAGGCCAAGTTATTGTCAGTTCTTCAGAACCGTACTATTACCCGTGTAGGCGACAATAATCCTGTTAGTGTTGATGTCAGACTTATTTGTGCTACAAACTGCAACTTGCTACAGATGGTGGCTAATGGTCTTTTTCGTGAAGACCTGCTTTACAGAATTAACACCATCCATATTGAACTTCCCCCATTAAGAAACCGTAAATCAGATATAGCTGAGCTGGCTTTGTTTTTTCTGAATAAATACAGTGCAAAATATAACAAACCCGGGATTGAACTTTGTGAAGCGTCTATTCGTAAGCTTGAGGACTACTCCTGGCCAGGTAATGTGAGAGAGCTGCAGCACTCAATTGAAAAGGCAATAATTTTATGCGACAACAGGGTTTTGCAGCCATCCGACTTTATTTTTAGAAATATAGAAAATTCTGAATCTGTAAGTTTCGAAGGGACACTGGAAGAAATGGAAAGGAAACTGATTGCCGATGCTATTTACAAGCAGGAAGGGAATCTTACCAATGTTTCTAATCAACTTGGTATTTCAAGGCAAACCCTTTACAATAAAATCAAAAAATATGGCTTATAAACACTATAACAGATTTTTAATAATCAGGATACTGATTGTAGTATTGATTCCTTTAATCATAGGAATTATGATTGCAAAATCTCTGTCTTGGTTTCTGATATTTTTTTTATCTGTAACTGAAATTATACTTATATATGAACTGATTAATTTTCTTAATTCAACAAACCGTCAGATTAGTTACTTTATTCAGGCTATAAAAAATGATGATACTACTTTGAGGTTTCCAATTAAGACCGGAAGTCGTATTTTAAACGATCTGCATTTAAGTCTTAATGAACTGAATGTTATTTTGCAGAAGGCAAAAGTTAAAAGTCAGATAAAGGAACGTTATTTCAGCGAAATATTACAAAATATTGGTGTAGGTATATTAATTTATAATGAAAAAGGTTTTGTTACTCAAATTAACCCTGCTGCCCTTGAACTATTAGGATTACAAACTTTAACCCATTTATTGCAGATTGACCGTGTTGATCCCAAATTTAAAGAGGAACTGGAAGCTGTTTCACACATGGGGAAACAAGTGATCATTCTTCAGAAAGCAAACGAACAGATTCATATTATTACTCGTTGTTCAGTAATTAATCTTGAAGATGAAAATGTAAAGCTTATTACACTTCAGGATATTCGTGGTGAACTTGAAAGAAAAGAACTTGATTCATGGGTGAAACTAATCAGGGTTCTCAGTCATGAAATTATGAACTCTCTGGCTCCTGTAACATCCATCTCTCAGTCTTTACTTGGGATATGGAAAGAAAAGCTTGAAGCCAATCCTGCTTTAATTGATGATGATGCAGTAAACAGTACACTTAAAGGGCTTGAAGTAATTAGTGAAAGGGGAGA
>CAYUEI010000037.1:0-18324 GCA_964443445.1 uncultured Prolixibacteraceae bacterium
AATTTGAAAATATTCAGGAATTGTTGAATGCTATACAAGATTTTACAATAAGTGCCATTGAGGAAGACAGACCACATAAATTAGAAAATTATCTTGAAGAAGTATCTCTTTTAACCAGTCAGGATAACAAAGATGATGACAACAAGAACAAAATAACATTAATGTCGGTTCACTCAGCAAAAGGTCTTGAGTTTAAGAATGTTTTTATAGTGGGCATGGAAGAAAATCTATTTCCTTCTTCCATGAATGGGTTTATGTCGCCTGAGTCGCTGGAAGAAGAAAGACGCCTTTTTTATGTTGCTTTAACAAGGGCAATGAAAAACGTATGGATTACACATGCCAGACAAAGGTTTAAATGGGGACAGTTCACTCTTTGTGAGCAAAGTAGATTTATTCGTGAAATTGATGAGAGATATTTAATTTTACCTGTCAACAACAACTTAAGATTTTCCAATAGAGAAAATCCGGTAATGGGTTTTTTGGGAAGGAATATTTCGAAGAGTACAACCCTTGATTCTCCTCCGGTTCGCAGTAGCTTAGGCTCAGTCACTTCATCATTAAACAACAGATTATCAAGAGCAACTGCAAATTATGAAAATTCCAGACAAGATTCTGATGTAATAATCCAGATAGGAGATGAAGTAGAACATCAAAGATTTGGAAGAGGAAAGGTAATAGAGCTTGAGGGTGAGGATTCAAATAAAAAAGCAACAGTTCTTTTTCTTAATGCCGGCAGAAAACAGTTGCTACTAAAATTTGCTAAACTGAAGATCATTAAATAAATTACCATCAAAGTCTGACAGTTTAGATAATAGATGAATCAAAATAGTTTGTTAAATTTGTAACATTCAGATTAAAGGATAAAATACAATAATCTGTAAAATAATAATAAAAATATCAGATGGATTATAATTCAAACAGAAAGCAATTGATTTTACCTGAATACGGAAGGAATATACAAAATATGGTTAATTACATCATGACCATTGAAGACAGGGACTTAAGAAATATTGCAGCACAAAGTCTAATTGATGTAATGGGTAATTTGTTCCCATATTTAAGGGATGTTGCTGATTTCAAGCACAAGTTATGGGACCATCTTGCAATAATGGCTGATTTTAAACTTGACATTGATTATCCTTACGACCCTCCAGGTCCAACTCTTCTGTCAGGCAAGCCTAACACTGTTCCATACAATAGCGGGGATATTACCTACAAGCATTATGGCCGAATTGTAGAAATGATGATAAAGCGGGCTGCTGAATTTGAAGAGGGACCTGAAAAAGAATCAATAGTTCAGATGATAGCTGATCACATGAAGAAATGTTACCTGACCTGGAATAAAGAAACTGTTGATGACGAGAAAGTTATGGCTGACTTTAACGAGTTATCTAAAGGCAAGATTGATGTTCCTGAAGATTTTCAGCTTAAAGAAACAAAAGATTTACTGTTTCAAAAGAATACCAAAAAAAAGCAGCACATCAATCAAAAAAGGAATCAGGGATACAAAAAAGAGCAAAGGAAAAACTGAAATAAACAAATGAATCCTCAGTCTGATGTCTACATTTATAATTGAAGGAGGAAGATCACTAAAAGGAGATCTCTATCCACAAGGAGCCAAAAATGAAGCATTACAAGTAATATGTGCAACTCTTTTAACCGAAGAAGAAGTTATAATACGAAATATTCCTGAGATAAGGGATGTTTTAAAACTTATTGATATACTGAAGGAGATTGGAGTTGAGGTAACAAGATTACAAAAAGGGGAATTTAGTTTCTGTTCAAAAAATGCCAATCCTGACAATACAAAAACAGAACGTTTCACAAAGCTGGCATCCAGCTTGAGAGGATCAGTTATGATTTTAGGTCCAATGCTTTCAAGGTTTGGAAAAGGTTTTATACCTCAACCCGGAGGAGATAAAATAGGACGAAGAAGATTAGACACTCACTTTTTAGGATTCCAGACTTTAGGTGCAGAATTCAACTTTAATTCAAAAGAAAAGCATTACGAGATATCCGGACAAAAGCTCAAAGGAGCATATATGCTCTTAGATGAAGCATCTGTGACAGGTACAGCCAACATCATTATGGCGGCTACTTTAACGCCCGGAATAACTACTATTTATAACGCAGCATGTGAACCCTACATACAGCAATTGTGTGATATGCTGGTTTCAATGGGAGCAATAATAAATGGAATCGGCTCAAACCTTTTAGTCATTCATGGAGTTCGGTCACTTTTAGGGTGTACACATACAATATTACCCGACATGATTGAAGTCGGCAGTTTCATTGGGCTTGCAGCAATGACTAATTCAGAAATAACTATTAAGAATGCCAGAATTGATAAATTAGGGATTATACCTTCGTCATTTAGAAGATTGGGAATTAAAATGGAGTTTGTCAATGATGATATATATATTCCTATTCAGAATCATTATGAAATAGAAAGCTTTATTGATGGGTCAATAATGACTATTTCTGATGCACCCTGGCCTGGATTGACTCCTGACTTGTTAAGTGTATTTCTTGTTGTAGCTACTCAAGCAAAAGGTAGTGTGCTGATTCATCAAAAGATGTTTGAAAGCCGTTTATTTTTTGTAGATAAGCTTATAGATATGGGAGCACAGATAATTCTTTGTGATCCGCATAGAGCTACAGTTATTGGGTTAGACAATAAGTTAAAATTACGGGCAACCAATATGGTTTCTCCTGATATTAGAGCAGGTGTTGCATTACTAATTGCCGCTCTATCTGCAGAAGGCATCAGTAAAATACAGAATATCGAACAAATAGATAGGGGTTACGAACAAATTGCAGAAAGGTTAAATTCAATAGGAGCAAATATCAAGCGGATAGAATAAATACAAAAAGATTAAAAATAAAACCTTTTGAATAAATCTAACACCAAAGGTAATTTGGGAAAGGAGTATAACTGAATTCAAGATTATACTCATACAATTTAATGTTTCTATTCGGTCATTAGGACAAATATAACTTAGAAAAACTGTTTACCTGTTATTTTACTTTTGGCATGGCATTTGTTTTTATTTTTAACAAAAGGACAAATTACAAAATAGCTCAAATATTATTTTCATTTAATTTTATAAGTTTATTTTAGTATAAATATTTATCATTGATTTATTTATCAATACTAGTCCCTAAAAAGTAAAGTCAATGGGATTATTTATTGGAATACAGATATTTGATAATTTTAAAAGTATATTCCAGACAATAAAAGATTCATTACTTATTAAAACAATTATTAATTAACAACAAAACTAAAAATTGAGATCATTTGTTTAAAAAGATAAAAATAAAAATATGAAGAAGATAATTTTATTAGTTGCCATTATTTTAGTTTTATTTCAGCCCCAAATATTAAAGGCTGAAAATAATGTTTCAGAACCAGTAATTGGTCTTAATATTGGTAATAAGGCTCCTGAAATTTCTGACATAAATATTGACGGGAAACAAATAAACCTTTCAGATTTCAAAGGCAAGGTAGTACTAATTGACTTTTGGGCTTCTTGGTGCGGGCCATGTCGAAGAGAGAATCCCAATATAGTTAATACTTATCAGCTTTTTAAAGAAGAAAAATTTAAAAACGGTAAGGGATTTGAAATTTTGAGCATATCATTAGATCAAAATAAATCTCAATGGGAATCAGCCATTAGTGCTGATAAATTAGAATGGCCATATCATATTAGTGATTTAAAGGGATGGTATTCAAAATGGGCAGGTGTTTATAAAGTAAACAGCATCCCCGGTAATTTTCTAATAGATGGTAATGGAATAATAATTGCAAAAAATTTAAGAGGACCTCAACTTCAATTTTTCCTGTCAGAATTAAAGAAATAAAAGCTAAATAAAAACAACACTCAATTTTGTCATTGTCGAAACATTAAATACGCCAAATTGGCTGCAAATTTCTTTTGGCAGAATATTTGTAAATTCATACAAATTAAGTAAAACTAATAATCATGGTGAAAAAAGAAGATATTGACAAAAAGACAAAAAAAAGTGAAGGCGTAAATAATCCTGAAGAAAAAGAAAAAAAGGATTCATTAGAGCACAATGAGGAAGAGTTAAAATCACATAACAAAAAAAATAAAAAAGAGATCTCAGAGGAAAAGATAGAAGAATTGCAAGCAATAATTGAACAGAGGAATGATCAATTGCTTCGTCTTCATGCAGAGTTTGACAATTACCGCAAACGTACTTTAAAAGAAAAGATGGAACTGACAAAGTCAGCAGGAGAGTCTCTGCTTGTAAATATCTTACCAGTTTTAGATGATTTTGAAAGAGCAATTAAATCAATGGAAGAAGCAACAGAAATAGAGCCGGTTAAAGAAGGCATAAGGCTTATCTATAAACGATTTGATGAGTTTGTAAAATCTAATGGTGTAAAAGAAATAGAATCCTTTGAAAAAGAATTCGATACTGATCTTCACGAAGCAATAACTAAAATACCCTCGCCCACGGATGAATTAAAGGGGAAGGTTGTTGATGTAATTCAAAAGGGTTACTTATTAAATGAAAAGGTTATAAGGTTTGCTAAAGTTGTAATAGGAGAATAATTTTTAGTTATATGAATAAGAGGGATTACTACGAAGTTTTGGGGGTTTCAAAAAGCTCAAGCCAGGAAGAAATAAAAAAGGCCTACAGGAAAAAAGCAATTCAATATCATCCGGATAAAAATCCCGGAGATAAAGAATCTGAAGAAATGTTTAAAGAAGCAGCTGAGGCATACGAAGTATTAAGTAATCCGGAAAAAAAACAAAGATATGACCAGTTTGGTCATGCAGGAATGAATGGATCTTCTGGCTTTAGTGGTCAAAACATGAATATGGATGACATATTTTCAATGTTTGGAGACATTTTCGGGGGACATTTTGGAGGTTTTGGAGGTTTTGGAGGCAGTAGCCGGGGGAGATCACAAAGAGTTAATAAAGGGCAGAATTTGAGGGTTAAAGTTAAGCTCAATCTTGCTGAGGTTGCAAAAGGTGCTGAGAAAAAAATAAAAGTAAAAAAATATATCAGTTGCAATTCATGTAATGGGTCAGGAGCAAAAGACGGTTCATTTTCCACATGTTCTAGTTGCCATGGCACGGGTCAGGTTACAAGAATTTCAAATACATTCTTAGGACAGATGCAAACTACTTCCGTTTGTCCAAACTGTGGAGGAGAAGGTAAAATCATCGTCAACAAATGTCCTACTTGCTACGGAGAAGGAATAGTTCAGGGAGAAGAAGTAATCACCATCAACATACCGGCCGGAGTGGCAGAAGGTATGCAACTTTCAGTAGGAGGAAAAGGTAATGCTGCAAGAAGAGGAGGTGTCAATGGTGATTTAATAGTCCTCATAGAAGAAGAAGAGCACAAGGAATTAATAAGAGATGACAATGATCTGATTTATAATTTATACTTGAATTTTCCTGATATTGCATTAGGCACTACAGTAGAAATTCCTACAATTGATGGTAAAGTAAAAGTTAAAATTGATTCAGGCACTCAACCTGAAAAAATATTAAGACTAAGAGGAAAGGGATTGCCGGATATAAACGGATATGGCAAGGGTGATATACTTGTAAAAGTACACGTTTGGGTTCCTACACATTTAACTGCAGAAGAAAGGAAAATACTCGAAAAGCTATCTCAATCAACCAATTTCTCTGGTTCTCCGCAAACAGGTCCTAATAAAAAAGACTTTTTTGAGAAGATGAGAGGTATGTTTGATTAGTATTTTTCAATAGAAAATTAATCTGTAAAAGGAAACATCCAATGCCATACAAATTTACCCTGAGAATTAAATTCTAAAGCTGGGAAAGGTATTTTTATGAAATTCAATCCAACAAATAATCCCTTAAGGAATTTAGAATTTGTAGGTATTTTCTCCCAGTCGATATCAAGAGAAAGCAAGTATTGACGTGTTCGCTCGTATTGTTGTAATTCATGACCATGATAATACGTCTTATTATGGTATTCTCCTAAAACACCATTCGTACTATATCCTACCGCAATATTTATCCAGGAAGGTATAATATCTTTTAAGAAAAGCTTATTTGCATTAAAGGAAAGCCAATATGATTGACTGTTGTAATCATAAAAAAAACTTTCCCAGGCATTATTCCCAAGCAAACCGTAGGTTTCTCTAGCGATTTGTGATCTGGCATATCCAATCTTATATCTGAAAATCTGTTCATCAAAGATCAATTCCTGACCAGCCAATAAAACACACCCAGAGGCATTAGCAATTATATCACCCCATGAAAAGCCCCAACCTTCGTAAATGCCATCAAATATTTCAATTGGAGCCTGCATAACAAAACCTAAAGGAGCTCCAAATAATAAAGCCTTGTTTTTATTTACCCCAGCTTTTCTTAACCACTGATATGCCAAATAACTTTCTCCGTAGGCTGCAAATGAATGCCCAAATTTATCCATCTGAAGATATGCCTTATTATCGTTGTAAAACTCAAAGGGAACGCTTTCACTATCTTTATACCAAACAAACTGCAGATATGACATACCAGCAATGTAAACTACACTTTCTGTAATAACAGCTGCCGTTAAAATCTTTTTATTAATGGGTTGATGAGCTACTGTATCAGTTAATTTTTGAGAGTATAGATTATTAAAAACCAATACTATACTAAGGGTTACAAGTAGCTTGATTTTCATAGAGGAATAATTAATACATCAAATTTAAGAATTTATTAATAAAATATTTAATTCAAATCATTTAAATAATTTAACGTATTTTCTTAAGGATTATACCTTTAAGATTTTAAATATTATGTCACTTCTTATAAAAGGAAGGTACAAGGATAATTAAAAAAGACATTATTTCCAGTCGTCCTAAAATCATGTTAAAGGAAAGATAAAGTTTCCCAAAAGATGATACTTGTGAGAAGTTATCAATTGCACCAACTTGATTGAATCCCGGACCAATACCTCCAAGTGTTGTTGTTACTGCACCACATGCTGAAACCTTATCCAAACCACAAAGAATTAAAATAAAAGATCCGATAACAATTGTGGAATAATAAATAAAGATATAAGATATAATACCTGTCGAAACTTCCGGAGAGTAGGATTGCCCGTTGTATTTTGGAATATATACCGAATTTGGATTTAGCGTTTTTAATACATAACTTTTTAGTTTCTTAAAAGCTATTACATACCTTGCTACTTTTACACCTCCTCCGGTTGAACCAACACATGCACCAACAAGCATAACAATAAAAAGCATCCACTGTGCAGAATGCGGCCATATTTCATAATCAGATGATACAAATCCGGTGGCAGTAATCAATGATGAAACCTGAAATAAAGCATCTCTGAAAGATTTTTCCCAAGTATTATCAAATGAACTTTTATTGATGAATGTTATTATCAGACTTGACACCAAAATAATTAACAAATAAACCTTCATTTCTTCATTTGAAAAAACCTTTTTGAACCTTCCGTGAACAAATAAATAATGAAGAGTAAAATTCATTCCAGATAAAGTCATAAACGTTATAACAATATATTGAATTAAAGGTGAATATTCTATCATGCTGGTATTCTTGGTCCCAAAACCTCCGGTAGCAATTGTCGCAAAAGAATGGCATATAGAATCAAAAAAATTCATACCTGCAATTGACATCAATACAACTTGCAATATCGTTAGTATTAAATAAATGAACCACATTCTCTTGGCTACATCTATCGTTCGTGATCTTATCTTTTCAGAATTAAAGAATGAACCTTCTGCCATCATTAAATGTTGACCACCAACCTTGAAGTAAGGTAAAAAAGCAATCACAAGAACAATTATGCCCATACCTCCAATCCAATGGGTTTCAGCTCGCCACAATAATATTGATTTGGGGATGACTTCAATGTCTTTTAAGATAGATGCTCCTGTTGTGGTAAAGCCTGATACAGTTTCAAAAAAAGCATCAATAAAACCAGATATAGAACCTGATAAAAGATAAGGCAGTGTCCCAAAAAAGGAAATGGTAATCCATGTTAAAACAACAGAGAAGAAAGTGTCTTTTACCGAGTATTCAGCGACATTCCTTTTGGTTAATATAAATCCTGAAATTCCAAAAATAAAAATTATAAAAAAAGATATAAATAATGAATCTATTGTTTGTTCATTATAATGCCAGGCTACAGGTATACAAGTAAAAATAAATAAACTCTCGAATACCAGGCTTATAGAAATAATGTGAATAACATTTGAAATTTTAACTTTATTCATACAAAACCATTATGTCAGCCCATTTAGTATATTTCTGACAAGGGTTAAATAATATGCAATTTTGGAAAACAAAAGTAGCTTTTAATTGAATTGAATATGTCAAAATGCAAGATAATTTAATAAAAAATTATCTTAAAAGGGAGTTAAGCAGAATTATATAGCCATATTTTATTTTTTAAAGAAAGAAGGAATAATCAGCACAAAAAATGAAAGCAATTCTAATCGTCCAATTATCATGTTTAACGACAAAAAGTATTTCCCAAATGCTGAAATATTACTGAAATTATCTGTTGCACCAACATCAAAAAATCCGGGGCCTGTACATGTAATAGTAGTGATTACAGCACCTGCAGCTGATTTAATTTCCATACCACTAAGAGCCATAATAATAATTCCAAAAATTATTGTAACAATAAAAATAAATATAAAAATTATAACACTGGTTGTGGTTTCAGTTGAGACTGATTGACCATTAAGTTTTACTGAATGGATTGAATTAGGTCTTAATATTTTGTTTACAAATTGTCTTGAAGTCTTAAGAGCTACTAATATCCTGGCCACTTTTATTCCTCCAGCAGTAGAGCCTGTTGATGAACCAATTAGCATTAAAATGAGCAATACCCATTGTGTTGCATGTGGCCATAGTTCATAATCTGAAGTAATATATCCTGTGGTTGTTATAATCGAAACAACCTGGAATAATGAATCTCTTATTGATTTTTCCCAGTTTAAATTAAAATTGAATTTTAAGATTAATGCAATTATTAATGCAGCAGAAAAGATTATAAATAAAAAAAATCTTAATTCTTCATTAGAAATGAATTTTTTAAATTTCCCATGAATAAGAAGATAATATAGTGAAAAATTGACTCCCCCTAAAATCATGAAAAAAACAAGGATGTATTGAATTAATGGGGAATACCCTATAATACTATTATTTTTGGTACTAAATCCTCCAGTTGCTATAGTTCCAAAAGAGTGACATACTGAATCAAATAAATCCATTCCCGCTATCGTAAGAAGTAAAATTTCAATTACAGTTAATGAAATATAAATTAGCCACATTCTTTTAGCAACATCTATTGATCTTGATTTAATCTTTTCTGAATTAACAAAAGAACCTTCAGCCATCATCATATGTTGACCCCCTGCTTTAGATAATGGTAAAAAAACAATTATCAGCACAATAATTCCCATGCCACCTATCAGATGTGTCTCAGATCGCCATAGTAAAACGGATTTAGGCAAACTCTCTACCTCTTTTAAAATAGTAGCTCCAGTAGTAGAAAATCCTGAAGCTGCTTCGAAGAAAGCATCATGAAAATTTGGTATTGAACCAGTAAAAATAAAGGGTAAGGCACCAAAAGCGGAAATAAAAATCCATGTTAAAACAACAGAAGCATATGTGTCTCTGAGTGAATGTTCAGAAACATTCTTCCTTGTAATAAGAAATCCGGATATTCCCGAAAAAAAAACTACCAGAAATGAAAAAAGTAATGGAAGGGCTACAGATTCTTTGTAGTATAATGCAACAGGAATTGATGTGAAAATAAAGAGACTTTCAATAATAACGCTTATTGAAATAATGTTTAAAACATGACTTATATTTACCTTATTCATACAAATTTAAAGTAGTGCAAATCAAAATATAAACAATAATATGCCGTATACAAATCAAAGAAAATGAATTCATTTGAACTCTAAAGTATAAAAAGTATTTTAATATAAATCATTAAAATACTTTCGTTTAAAAATTAAGAGGGCTACTTTTTGAATAGCCCTCTTGATTGTATTTTACGCTAATGGAATATTGCCACTACCGAAATTTATTGGAGGAATATTTGGATCATGTCCTGAATTAACTTTAACCGTCCCGTTTTGTTGTTCATATTTCTTAACATTGTCTTGTAATGCCATTAACAAACGCTTCGCGTGCTCCGGTGTAAGTATAATTCTTGATTTCACTCCTGCTTTAGGAACTCCGGGCATAACCCTAATGAAATCAATAATAAACTCCGTTGTAGAGTGAGTTATAATTGCCAAATTGGAATATGTTCCCTGAGCAACTTCATCACTTAATTCAATATTCAATTGGTTTGAATTATTTTTAGACTGATCTTCCATAATTACTATTCATCTTCATCATCATCAAAATCAAAATTCCTTTGATCGATTAATCTATCGTATTCGTCTTTTGATCCGACAACAAGGTTCTTATATTCTTTTTGACCAGTACCGGCTGGAATTAAATGTCCACAAATAACATTTTCCTTCAATCCGTTCAGTTCATCTATCTTACCATTAATAGCAGCTTCATTTAAAACTTTAGTAGTTTCCTGGAATGATGCCGCAGACATCCAACTTTTTGTTTGAAGTGCAGCTCTGGTAATACCCTGAAGTATCTGACTTGAAGTAGCAGGAACAGCGTCTCTGGCTTCTACAAGTTTTTTATCTCTCCTTCTTAATTGAGAGTTTTCATCTCGCAAACGACGGGCTGTAACAATCTGACCTTCTCTGAAAGTTTCACTTTCACCTCTTTCTGTAACAACCTTCTTAGCAAAAATCCAATCATTTTCAGCAAGAAAATCTAATTTGTCAACAACCTGCTTTTCAAGAAATCTGGTATCTCCAGGATCGTCAATTTCAACTTTACGCATCATCTGACGAACTATTACTTCAAAGTGTTTATCATTAATCTTAACACCTTGCATTCTGTACACATCCTGAACTTCGTCAACTATGTATTCCTGAACAGCTGTAGGCCCTTTAATTGCAAGAATATCTCCCGGCGTTATTGCACCATCTGATAATGGAGTTCCTGCACGTATATAGTCGTTTTCCTGAACTAATATCTGTCGTGACAAAGGAACAAGATATTTTTTCACATCTCCTGTTCTGGAAGTCACTATAATCTCACGATTACCTCTCTTTATTTTGCCTAATGAGACTTCTCCGTCAATTTCTGAAACCACTGCAGGGTTAGATGGATTTCTTGCTTCAAACAACTCAGTTACTCGGGGCAACCCTCCTGTTATATCGCCTGCTTTACCAGAAGCACGAGGAATCTTAACAAGAATATCACCGGAAACAACTTTTTGTCCATTTTCAACAGATAAGTGGCCTCCAACAGGTAAATTGTATGATCTGATTAATTCACCTCTTTCATCTAATATCCTTAATGAAGGGTTCTTTGTTTTATCACGAGTTTCAATTATAACTTTTTCCTTATATCCGGTCTGTTCATCAGATTCCTCACGATAGGTAACCCCATCAATAAGACTATCAAATTCTACTTTACCATTATATTCAGAAATAATTACACCATTATATGGGTCCCACTCGCAGATTAATTGATCTTTGGTAACCTCTTGTCCGTTTTTAATGAATAGTTTGGAACCATAAGGAATACTATGAGTAGTCACTGTGATTCCTGTATTCTTATCAATTATCCTTAATTCAGCCAAACGGCTTACAACAATATCTACCTTTGATCCATCATCACCAGTATATTCAACAATTCTTAATTCTTCAATTTCAGCTATCCCATTATATCTTGAAACTATTGTTGATTGTGAAGAAATATTACCTGCGATACCTCCAACGTGGAATGTTCTTAAAGTCAGCTGAGTTCCAGGCTCTCCAATAGATTGAGCAGCAATTACTCCTACTGCTTCTCCTCTTTGAACCATTCTGCCATTAGCCAGATTACGTCCATAACATTTAGCACATACTCCAACATTTGATTCGCACGTCAATACTGACCGTATCTCGACTCTTTCAATTGGTGAATTCTCTATTTTTTTTGATACTTCTTCGGAAATTTCATCACCAGAACGAACCAATAATTCACCAGTCTGAGGATGGAAAATATCGTGCACTGATGTTCTTCCAAGAATTCTATCGTATAAAGAAGCAACAACTTCTTCGTTCTTTTTTACTGCTGTCGCAACAAGTCCTCTTAATGTTCCGCAATCTTTTTCAGAAATAATTACATCCTGAGCTACGTCAACAAGCCTTCTTGTTAAATAACCGGCATCTGCGGTTTTGAGAGCTGTATCTGCCAAACCCTTACGAGCACCGTGAGTAGAAATAAAGTACTCAAGTACTGATAATCCCTCTTTAAAGTTTGCAAGAATCGGATTTTCAATAATCTGAGCAGTAGTTGCTCCAGATTTTTGAGGTTTTGCCATCAATCCCCTCATTCCACAAAGCTGACGAATCTGTTCCTTAGAACCACGGGCTCCTGAGTCCAACATCATGTATACAGGATTGAATCCTTGTCGGTCACTACTTAAAGTTTTCATAACAGACTGAGTCAATTTTGCATTTACATGAGTCCATGTATCAATTACCTGATTATACCTTTCAGTATTGGTAATAAAACCCATGTTATAGTTAGTCATTACTTCTTCAATCTCGTCATAACCCTCCTGAACCATTTCTGTTTTATCATCAGGAATTATTACATCGTATAAGTTAAATGATAACCCTCCACGATATGCCATCTTATATCCAAGATTCTTAATATCATCGAGAAATTTGGCTGTAACTGCGTTATCTGTTTTGCTTAATATTAAAGAAATAATTTCTCTTAAAGCTTTTTTTGTCGCTAGCTGGTTGATAAAACCAACTTCTTTTGGAACATATTGATTGAATAGAATCCGACCTATTGTAGTTTCAACAGTTCTGCATACAAAATTTTCATTTTCATCTATATCATCCACCTTACATTTAACGATTCCATGCATTTCAACAATACCTTCATTAAATGCTATAATAGCTTCTTCCGGCGAATAAAATCTTAATCCTTCTCCTCTGGCACCTGCTCTTGGTTTAGTCATATAATACAATCCTAAAACCATGTCCTGTGAAGGAACAGTAATAGGTGCACCATTTGAAGGATTTAAAAGATTATGAGACGATAACATTAATAATTGTGCTTCCAGAATAGCTGCATTTCCTAAAGGAAGATGTACTGCCATTTGGTCTCCATCAAAGTCGGCATTAAAACCCGTACATACAAGAGGATGTAACTGTATTGCTTTACCTTCAATCAACTTAGGCTGAAATGCCTGAATCGACAAACGGTGCAATGTAGGAGCACGGTTCAACATTACAGGATGACCTTTCATTACATTCTCAAGGATATCCCATACTACAGGATCTTTGCGATCTACAATCTTTTTCGCTGATTTTACCGTCTTAACAATTCCTCTTTCAATTAGCTTGCGAATTATAAAAGGTTTGTATAATTCAGCAGCCATACCTTTTGGAATACCACATTCATGAAGTTGAAGACTTGGTCCTACAACAATAACTGAACGTGCAGAATAATCGACTCGTTTTCCCAATAAGTTCTGACGGAAACGACCTTGTTTCCCTTTCAAACTATCACTTAATGACTTAAGAGCCCTGTTATTTTCAGTTTTAACAGCGTTAGATTTTCTTGAATTATCGAATAGTGAATCAACTGCTTCCTGAAGCATTCTCTTTTCATTTCTTAAGATAACTTCAGGTGCCTTTATTTCAATTAACCTCTTTAATCTGTTATTCCTTATAATTACCCTTCTGTATAAATCATTCAAATCAGATGTGGCAAATCTTCCTCCGTCAAGGGGTACTAAAGGACGTAGATCAGGTGGAATTACCGGAACAACCTTTACTATCATCCATTCAGGACGATTCAATTGAGTACTACCTCTGAAAGCCTCAACAACCTGAAGTCTCTTTAGTGCTTCATTTTTTCTCTGCTGAGAAGTTTCAGTACTAGCCTTATGCCTCAAATCATATGATAGATCATCTAAATCAATCCTCTCGAGAAGCTTGTACAAACCTTCAGCTCCCATCTCTGCAATAAACTTATCAGGATGGTCATCATCAAGTAATTGATTTTCTTTTGGTAAACTGTCGAGTATATCAATATATTCTTCTTCCGTCAGAAAATCCAAATAATTAATTCCTTCTCTTTGCTTTACTCCAGGGTTAATTACCACATAACGTTCGTAGTAGATTATTGAATCTAACTTTTTAGTAGGCAATCCCAGAAGATATCCAATTTTATTAGGAAGCGATTTGAAGTACCAAATGTGAGCAACAGGAACAACAAGTGATATATGTCCCATTCTTTCTCTTCTAACCTTCTTTTCAGTTACTTCAACGCCACATCGATCACAGACAATACCGCGATATCTAATCCTTTTATATTTACCACAATGACATTCGTAATCCTTTACCGGACCGAAAATTCTTTCACAAAATAATCCGTCACGTTCAGGTTTATAAGTCCTATAGTTAATCGTTTCAGGCTTTAAGACTTCTCCGTGTGAACGTTCTAAAACTTCTTCGGGAGATGCCAAGCTGATAGAGATTTTGCTAAAGCTACTCTTTACTTTATTTTCTCTTCTGAAAGCCATTTATTTATTTTTAATCGATTTCAAATTATTCCATATTAACACTCAAACCTAAACCACGAAGTTCATGTAAAAGAACGTTCAAAGACTCAGGTATTCCAGGTTGAGGCATTGGGTCTCCTTTAACTATTGCTTCGTAAGCTTTAGCACGGCCGATAACATCATCAGATTTCACAGTCAAGATTTCCTGTAAAATATTTGAAGCACCAAATGCTTCCAAAGCCCAAACTTCCATTTCACCAAACCGCTGTCCTCCAAATTGAGCTTTACCACCAAGAGGCTGTTGCGTAATAAGTGAGTATGGTCCTATTGAGCGGGCATGCATTTTATCTTCAACCATGTGACCAAGTTTCAACATATAGATTACACCAACTGTTGCTGGCTGATCAAATGGTTGGCCTGTCTCGCCATCACGCAAGTATGTACGCCCAAATTCTGGTATCCCAGCCTTGTCAGTAAATTCATTTATCTGCTCAAGCGAAGCACCATCAAAAATTGGAGTAGCAAATTTAACACCTAGTTCTTTTCCTGCCCAGCCTAATACCGTTTCGTATATCTGGCCTAAGTTCATACGTGAAGGCACTCCCAAAGGATTAAGAACAATGTCGACAGGTTTTCCATTTTCAAGGAATGGCATATCTTCATCCCTTACAATTCTGGAAACTATACCTTTATTTCCATGTCGGCCTGCCATCTTATCGCCAATTTGCAGTTTACGTTTCTTCGCGATATAAACTTTAGCTAATTGAATTATCCCTGCAGGAAGTTCATCACCAATCGTTACATTATACCTTTCACGACGTGCAACTGCCTCATATTCCTTATATTTAACGACATAATTATTGATAAGATCATGAATCATGTCGTTCTTATCTTTGTCTGTTGTCCATTTATTTGGATTTATAACAAGATAATCTATTTCCTGCAATTGCTTGAGAGTAAACTTCACTCCTTTCCCAATAACTTCACCACCATAATAATCACGTACACCCTGAGATGTCTTGCCATTTATTATCTGGAAAAGTCTATCTTCCAAATCAGCACGAAGTATTTCAATCTGACGATTGAATGTTTCATCTATCTGTTCAAGTAAAGGTTTTGAAGATGAACGTCCTTTTTTATCCTTAATTACACGGGAAAATAATTTCTTTCCTACTACAACACCACTTAAGGATGGAGTAGCTTTTAATGATGCATCTTTAACGTCTCCGGCTTTATCTCCGAATATTGCTCTCAACAATTTTTCTTCAGGTGACGGATCAGATTCACCCTTAGGTGTGATCTTACCAATTAATATGTCACCAGGTTTAACGTTTGCACCAATACGTATTAATCCGTTTTCATCCAGATTTTTAGTTGCATCTTCACTTACGTTAGGAATGTCAGAAGTAAATTCTTCCATTCCTCTTTTTGTTTCTCTTACCTCAAGAGAATACTCATCAATATGAACAGAAGTGAATATATCTTCTCTTACAATTCTTTCAGAAATTACAATAGCATCTTCATAGTTATATCCTTGCCAAGGCATAAATGCAACCATCAAATTTCTCCCTAAAGCTAAATCTCCTCCTTGAGTAGCATAACCTTCAGTAAGAATCTGTTTTGGCTCAACCCTTTGCCCTTTTCTTACAATTGGGCTCAAAGTGATGCTTGTTCCCTGATTTGTTTTATCATATTTAGGAAGTTTGTAAGTCTTGTAATCTGGTTCAAAACTCACAAAACGCTGTTCATCAGTCCTATCATATTTGATAATTATCTCATTTGCATCAACATAATCTATTACTCCATGTCCTTCTGCAGTAATATGAACTCTTGAATCTGTTACTACCCTTTTCTCAAGTCCTGTTCCAACAATCGGAGCCTCAGGCTTAATTAATGGAACAGCTTGACGCATCATGTTTGAACCCATAAGCGCCCTGTTAGCATCATCATGCTCCAGGAAAGTAATCAGTGATGCGGCAATAGATGCAATCTGATTTGGACCAACGTCCATCAATTGAACATCGATTGCATCTGAAAGAGGATAATCACCTTCTTTTCTTGCTTTTACCTTTGGATTGATAAAATTGCCTTCATTATCAAGTATAGCATTTGCCTGGGCAATTACTTGTCCTTCTTCTTCTTCAGCAGTTAAGTAAATAACTCCTTCATCAGATAAATCAACCTTTCCGTTTTCTACCTTCCTGTAAGGAGTTGATATAAAACCTAAATCAGTTATTTTTGCATAAACACACAATGAAGAAATCAAACCAATGTTTGGTCCTTCAGGAGTTTCAATAGGACAAAGCCTGCCATAATGTGTAAAGTGTACGTCACGAACCTCAAATCCGGCTCTTTCTCTTGAAAGACCGCCTGGACCTAGAGCAGACATACGCCTTTTATGTGTCATTTCAGCTAAAGGATTTGTTTGATCCATAAACTGAGATAATGCATTTGTTCCAAAAAATGAATTAATTACAGATGAAAGGGTTTTCGAATTTATCAGATCAATAGGAGTAAACACCTCATTATCCCTGACATTCATCCTCTCTCTGATAGTTCTTGCCATTCTGGCTAATCCAATTCCAAACTGATTGAACATTTGTTCTCCAACAGTTCTGACCCTCCTGTTTGATAAGTGGTCAATATCATCAACATCAGTTTTGGAATTTACCAACTGAATCAAATACTTGATAATAGCAATGATATCTTCGTTGGTTAAAATCCTTGTATCAATATCGATACTAAGATTTAATTTTTTATTAATCCTGTAACGACCAACATTTCCTAAGTCATATCTCTTGTCGGAAAAGAAAAGATTTTCAATTACTTCTCTTGCTGTAGATTCATCAGGCGGTTCAGCATTTCTCAACTGCCTGTAAATGTGTAAAACAGCCTCCTTCTCAGAGTTACACGGATCTTTCTGAAGTGTATTGTATATAATCGCATAATCCTGAAGATTAGCGTCATCTTTATGCAATAATATTGTTTTGGCTCCTGAATCAACAATTAAGTCGACATGATCATTTTCTATTACTGTTTCACGATCGATTATAACCTCGTTACGTTCAATTGAAACAACTTCTCCTGTATCTTCGTCAACAAAATCCTCAACCCAGGTTTTTAAAACGCGTGCAGCTAATTTGCGTCCTATTAATTTTTTAAGTCCAGCTTTAGATACTTTAATTTCATCTGCTAAGCCGAAAATTTCCAAAATATCTTTATCTCCTTCGTAACCAATAGCCCGGAGCAATGTAGTCACCGGTAATTTTTTCTTTCTGTCGATGTATGCATACATGACATTATTTATGTCAGTAGCAAACTCAATCCATGACCCCTTGAATGGTATTATTCTGGCAGAGTATAATTTAGTTCCATTAGCGTGCATACTTTGTCCGAAAAATACTCCCGGAGAACGATGCAGCTGTGAAACAATAACTCTCTCAGCACCATTAATCACAAAGGTTCCTCTTTCAGTCATATAAGGAATAGTTCCAAGATAAACATCTTGTACAACTGTATCAAAATCTTCATGTTCAGGATCTGTACAGTACAATTTCATCTTGGCTTTCAGGGGTACACTAAAAGTAAGTCCCCTCTCAATACATTCTGTTATTGAGTATCTTGGAGGATCAATATAATAATCAATAAATTCAAGTACGAAGTTATTACGCGTATCAG
>CAYUEI010000038.1:0-18311 GCA_964443445.1 uncultured Prolixibacteraceae bacterium
GTAAGAAATGAGGTATTGGAATTGGCCGCAGATTCAATGCTTGCAGGTAGAGTTCATACCCTTCAGCCAACAAACCTGACATGTATTGGTCAGCCAGTAGCTCAGTTTTACGGTTTATTAGTTGATTATTCTGTAGGTAATGGTTTGTTCAGGGAAACAGACCCAACCGAAGCTTCCGGATCAAAAGTTGTTATAACTAATCAGCCTTACCGTGAAGTTGATGGCAAGAAAATTTATGCTCAGTCAAAAGCCGTTCCCGGAGACCGTCGTTATAAAGATGTTAATGGTGATGGTGCAATTAACGATAAAGATAAAGTTAACCTTGGAAGCCCGCTGCCTAAATTAACTTATGGTATGACTATAAATCTTGAATGGAAAGGATTTGATCTTTCTGCATTCTTCAACGGAACTATTGGAAATAAAATTCTTAACGGAACAAAACAATACACATATTACCTTCAGGGATATGGAAATAAATCAAAAGCTTATGCAGACCGTTACGTTGAGAAAGATATTATAAAATTAGATCCGGATGGTAATGAATATGTAGCTGTTAAGCAAAATATTGATACAGATATTCCAAGAAACAATGCAGATAACTATAATAAGTTGACTGATTGGCATATTGAAGATGGTTCTTATCTTCGTTTGAAAAACCTTGTTGTGGGATACACTTTACCAAATAGTCTTACTTCAAAAATAAATATTCAGAAGATCAGAATTTATGGTGGAGCAAAGAACTTGTTCACTCTGACTAAATATACAGGCCTTAGCCCTGATGTTGCAGGTAAACAACCTGAATCTGCAGGCATGGGTGTTCTAGAACTTGGTGTTGACCTGGGTGTATATCCTGTAACTCGTATGTTCTACTTTGGTGCTAATATTGTATTCTAATATGATGAATAGGATATTATTTAATTCAAAAAAATATACAGAAATGAAAAATAGAATTTTATTATATATGAGTTTGTTGCTTCTAGGGGTATTCTCACATAGTTGCACAAATGATTTTTTGGAACTTAATCCAATAGCCGCAGAAAATGAGTCTGCTTTTTATAGAACTATGGCTCATGCAGATCAGGCAATAACTGCTTGCTATTCACAGTTTAATAATGTTGGTGCATGGGATAATGGCATTATTATGGGTTTTGGAGATATTGCATCTGACGACGCTGAAGCCGGAGGTGACTTTGTAAATGAAGTTCCTGATCAGGAGAACAATAACAGACTTGTTCTGGAAGCTACTGACGGGAAACTTTCTAATGTTTATGGAACTCTTTATCGCCATATTAACTTTGCTAACATTGCAATAGCTCGATTGCCAAAAATTGCTGAAACTGATCCGGATGTAGATATTGACTTACTTAACAAAAGGATTGGAGAAGCTAAGTTTATCAGAGCTATATCACATTTATACCTGACTATGGTTTTTGGTGAAGTTCCACTGGTAGATACTATATTAGGCCCTAGTCAATATACTATGGGAAGAGCAAATCTGAAGGATATTTATAATCTTATTGAAAAAGATTGTAAAGATGCAATGGCTGTTCTGCCTGAAAAGGGAGGATGGAACGGAGAAGAAGGACGTGCAACTAAAGGTGCTGCTCAGGCATTACTTGCAAAAATGTGTCTTTTTGAATCTTCTTATGCAAAATATTATAAAGGAAAGGACGCAAGATTTGATCGTTGTACTGAACGTTGGGCTGATGTAGTAACATATTGCGAACAAGTAATGAATTCGGGTAAATATGAACTTGTTGGAATAGATGGTAAAACTTATGAAACGTGGAGAGGTCCTAAAACAAATGGATATCGCTATATTTTCACTTCCCAGGGTGACCATTCTCCTGAAACAGTATTTGAAATTACTTGTCTTCAGGAAGGTTTGGGAAGTAAAGGTTCTGGTGGTGGTGCCCGTGGTCATGCTTTAGCAAAATGGAGTACAGCCCGTTACTGTTTTGATGAAAAAGATAAAGAAACAACAACTAACTATTGGGGATTAGGACTTCCAAATCCTGAACTTATTAATCTTTTTGGTGACGGTGATATCCGCAGGGAAACTACTATGTCATTTGAAGGAGATACAAGTTGGATTGAGATAGCTGGTGGAAAAAGATTCAAACCTTCTTTCAGTCATAGTGTAACTAAGACATATCAGAAGAAATGGGAATGTTCAGCAGCAGAGTATATTGACTATTCAGCTGAATGGATGCATGCACCAAGTAACATTAAACTAATTCGTTATTCTGATGTATATCTTATGGCTGCGGAAGCTTCATTAATGCTGGGAGATAATGCAAAAGCACTGGCTTATGTGAATAAAGTAAGAGAAAGAGCACGTATGTGCGGAACTTCAGGATTACCTGCTGCATTGACTTCAGTTTCTCTTAATGATATTATACTTGAAAGAAGATTGGAATTTGCCGGAGAAGGACATCGTATGTATGATATTGTCAGATGGAATATTGCAGATGAACTTCTTAAACAAACTTATGATGGTACACCTATTGATTTTATCAAAGGGAAGCATGAATTTCAGCAACTGCCTCAAAGAGAAATTGACCTTAGTGGAGGTAATCTACAACAATATACAGCTTTGTAAAAAGAAAGCAGATTGTTAATCTGTATTATTGAGTTTCTAATCAGTTAGTAAGGCACCTGAGCAATCAGGTGCCTTTTTTTATTCTGCTATATTATACTTAAACATCAGGCTTGTTTTTTAAGTTATTAACTACAAGAAAGCCATTGCTGTTGATAAAAGGTTTAAGATTAAAAATTGCTTTTTGGTATATTTGTGAAAATTTATTTATAACATGCAGGAACAGGCAAGTTACAATGAAGACTCAATAAAAACCCTAGACTGGCAGGAACACATACGCCGCCGTCCGGGTATGTATATCGGCAAGCTGGGAGATGGCTCTCAATCAGATGATGGGATATACGTACTTCTCAAAGAGGTTCTCGACAATTCGATTGATGAGTTTATGATGGGTAACGGAAGAAAGATTGTAGTAAGCATCAATGAAGGTCAGGTCTTTATTCGCGATTATGGAAGAGGAATCCCTTTGGGGAAACTTCTGGATGTCGCATCGAAAATGAACACCGGAGCAAAATATGATTCTAAGGTATTTAAAAAATCTGTTGGGCTTAATGGTGTGGGTATTAAAGCTGTTAATGCCCTTTCTTCAAACTTCATTATAAAATCAATCAGAGATGGTGAAGTAAAAGAGGTTGAGTTTAGCAAGGGTTTGATTGTTGACGAGAAAAACGTAGTTAAGACTGATCAGCCTAACGGCACATCAGTTTTATTCAGACCTGACGAAGCAATTTTCAGAAATTATCATTTTATCAATGATTATGTCTCTGCAATGATGAAAAATTATACTTTTCTTAATGCCGGACTTATTATTGAATTTAATGGTGAGAAATTTCAATCTAAAAACGGATTGTTAGACCTTCTCACTGAATATATGGATAGTGAACCTCTATATCCTGTAATTCACCTTAGAGGAGAGGATATAGAAGTAGCGATTACTCATGGTAATCAATATGGTGAAGATTACTATTCTTTTGTTAACGGTCAGCATACCACTCAAGGAGGAACACATCTTGTAGCATTCAGGGAAGCAATTGTAAAAACAATCCGCGATTTTTATAAAAAGGATTTTGATGCTTCCGATATACGGGCATCGATAATTGCTGCGGTCAGCATAAAAGTTGAAGAACCTGTATTTGAATCTCAGACAAAGACAAAGCTTGGTTCACGGGATATAGCTCCTGATGGTCCTTCTGTCAGAAACTTTGTAATGAATTTTGTTCAGAAGGAATTGGACAACTACCTGCATAAGAATCAGGATGTAGCTGAAGTTCTTTTGAGACGTATCCAGGAGTCAGAGAGGGAAAGAAAAGCAATATCGGGAATTAAACAATTAGCTAAACAAAGAGCGAAGAAATCTAATCTTCATAACAAAAAGCTTAGAGATTGCAGAATACATTACAATACAAGTGATAATCGTAAAGAAGAAAGTTGTCTTTTTATTACTGAAGGTGATTCAGCAAGTGGTTCAATCACTAAAAGCAGGGATGTAAATACTCAGGCTGTATTTAGTTTGAGGGGTAAGCCTCTTAATTCATACGGATTAACTAAAAAGATTGTGTATGAAAACGAAGAGTTTAATCTTTTACAAGCGGCTCTTGATATTGAGGAAGGTTTGGATGATTTGAGATACAATAAAGTCATTATATCAACTGATGCTGACGTTGATGGTATGCATATCAGATTACTATTGCTTACTTTCTTTCTTCAATTCTTCCCTGAGTTAATCAGGAAGGGACACGTATATATCCTTCAAACGCCTCTTTTCAGGGTCAGAAATAAGAAGAAAACCTATTATTGCTACTCCGATGAGGAAAAACAAGATGCAATTAAAAAACTGGGTCCAAAACCTGAAATTACAAGGTTCAAAGGTTTAGGAGAAATATCTCCTGACGAATTTAAGGTGTTTATTGGGGAGAATATTAAACTTGAACCTGTAACATTGCATAAGGGTGACTCAGTAAAACAGCTTCTTGAATATTATATGGGGAAAAATACTCCTGAACGTCAGGATTTTATCATAGAAAATCTTTATATAGAAAAAGATGAGCTGAATTAAAAAATCAAATCCTTACCTGTTATTCTAACTGCATTTAAAAATGGATATTGAAGAAATAAATACCGGTTTACCGGAAGATATTACTCCCGGCCCTGAGAAGTTTGAATTAAAACATCTTTCAGGTATGTTTCAGACCTGGTTTCTTGATTATGCTTCTTATGTCATTCTTGAAAGAGCTGTGCCTTATGTCAATGACGGGTTTAAACCTGTACAACGAAGAATAATGCACGCCATGAAAGAAATGGATGACGGGCGTTTTAATAAAGTAGCCAATATCATTGGTCAGACCATGCAGTATCATCCACATGGTGATGCTTCAATAGGTGATGCTTTAGTTCAGTTGGGACAAAAAGACCTTCTTGTTGAAACGCAGGGTAACTGGGGAAATATTCTTACCGGGGATGGCGCAGCAGCTCCCCGTTATATTGAAGCACGATTGTCGAAATTTGCTCTGGAAGTTGTTTTCAATCCCAAGACAACAAAATGGCAGTTATCTTATGATGGACGTAAAAAGGAACCGGTGACTTTGCCTGTTAAATTTCCATTACTACTTGCTCAGGGTGTTGAAGGTATTGCTGTTGGCTTGTCTTCAAAAATTCTTCCTCATAATTTTAATGAACTTATCGATGCTTCAATCTTACATCTTAAGGGAAAACCTTTTGAAATTTATCCTGACTTCCCTACAGGGGGAATGATTGACGTTTCCAAATATTCTGATGGACAACGAACAGGAAGTGTAAGAATAAGGGCTAAGATTGATAAAATTGATGGCAAAACTCTTGTTATAACTGAAATACCATTTGGGAGGACTACTACTTCCTTAATTGAATCAGTAATAAAAGCCAATGAAAAAGGCAAAATAAAGATTAAACGAATTGATGATAATACAGCAGCAAACGTAGAAATCATCATTCAGTTAGCCCCCGGGGTATCCAGCGATAAAACAATCGATGCACTTTATGCTTTCACTGATTGCGAAATTCCTGTTTCTCCAAATGCCTGTATTATTGAAGACGATAAGCCCCATTTCGTTGGGGTAAGCGATATTCTTAGGAAGAATACTGAGCAAACTGTTGAAATGCTTAAGCTTGAGTTGGAAATACGCAAGTCGGAGCTTGAAGAAATGTGGCACTTTACTAATCTTGAAAAGATCTTTATCGAAGAAAAGATATACAAGGATAAGGAATTCGAGGAAAGTAAAAATATTGAAGAGGCAATTGCTCATATAGATTTCAGGCTTACTCCATGGAAACCAAAGTTTAAACGTGAAATAACTTCTGACGATATTCTAAAGCTGCTTGAAATTAAAATGGGACGTATTCTGAAGTTTAATAAAGAGAAAGCTGATGAATATATTCTTTCAATTGAGGATGAAATAGCTGAAATTGTTTCAAATATTGAAAATATTATTCCTTACACTATTGAGTATTTTAAAAGGATAAAAAGCAAATACGGCGCAAACAGAATCAGAAAAACTGAGATTCGCAGTTTTGAAAACATTGTTGCCAGTAAGGTTGTTGTTGCAAATGAAAAACTTTATGTCGATTATGAAGAAGGTTTCATGGGAACAGGACTTAAAAAGGCTGAATACTTATGCGATTGCTCCGACATGGACGACATTATTGTTTTCAGGAAGGATGGAACCTATTTCGTAACGAAAGTGTCAGAAAAAGCCTTTATCGGTAAAAATATTCAATTTATATCAGTCTTTAAAAAGGATGATAACCGGACTATTTACAATGTTGTTTACAGGGATGGTAAAGCCGGGGCAACATATATGAAAAGATTTGCTGTTACCGGAGTAACCAGAGACAAAGAATATGATATTACCCAGGGAACCCCGGGATCAAAAATTGTATACTTCAGCGTAAATCCCAATGGAGAAGCTGAAGTACTGAGGGTTACTCTTAAACCTAAGCCACGTCTTAAAAAATTAATATTTGAAGTTGATTTAAGTGAACTTGCCATAAAAGGTCGTCAGTCAATGGGCAATGTTGTTACTAAGAATGACGTTCATAAGATAATCTTAAAAGAAAAGGGTCTTTCTACATTAGGAGGAAGAAAAATATGGTTTGATCACGATGTTAAAAGGTTGAATGCTGACAATAGAGGAGTTTATATTGGTGATTTCCAGGGCGATGATAAGATTCTTGTGATATACAAGAATGGAGAATTTGAATTGTACAATTTTGACCTTGAAAACCACTTTAGCGGTGATATTTTAGTGGTTGAAAAGTTCAATCCTGATAAGACAATGTCGGTTGTTTATTGGGATAATGAACAAGGATTCTACTACGTTAAGCGGTTTCAGATAGAACCCGACTTACCTGTTGCCAAGCCTCAGAATTTCATAGGGGAAACTACTGATAACAAATTGGTTAGTATTACATGGGTTCACTACCCGCGTTTTGAAATTGAATTTGGAGGTAAAAATAAAGAACGTGAAAATGAAATAGTGGAAGTTGCCGAGTTTATTGGAGTAAAATCATATAAGGCTAAAGGAAAACGCCTTACTAATTTTCAAGTTAAAAATATTATTGAAATTGAACCAATAGTTAAAGATGAAGAAGATCATGAACCTTTGCTTGAAGAGGAAGATAATATTGAAAGCATTGAAATTGATGATGTTCCTTTTGAAATAGACAGAGGTGCAAACCATGAAGATGAAAACCCAAATCAAATGTCCTTGTTTTAAATAGAAATGAGAATATACTTAATCGGATATATGGGCAGTGGGAAATCGACTGTCGGTAAAGGATTAGCAGCAGCATTGAATTTGCAGTTTATTGATCTTGATTCTTATATTGAAAGCAGGAATTTTAAAACAATTCCAGAGATGTTTGCTACGGAAGGAGAAGATGGCTTCAGGCGTGCCGAAAGGAAAGCCCTGCATGAAGTATCAGAATTTGAAGATGTTGTAATAGCAACCGGAGGAGGTGCTCCATGTTTTTTTGATAATATGGAACTCATTAAAAAAACAGGTATTTCATTATATCTTAACGGAAGCTCAAAAATTATAGCAGAACGATTGATGAATTCCAAAACCGAAAGGCCACTTATCAAAGGGAAATCGAAAGATGAGCTTATTGCTTTTATTGCTGAAACTCTCTCAAAAAGAAACGAATGGTACATGAAAGCTGATATTGTACTCAATTTCGACCACGATATTACTACTGATGAAGTCTTGAAATTATTAAAAGAAATAATTTAAAAACTTATCTATTGGTTTTTACTTTTTGTTTTGTTAAATTGAGGGCAGTAAATATTCTTGATTTTTAAATCATTTTATCCTCAATTCAACATCTCTATGATGAAAAGTATTCTGATTGGCTTGCTTGCGATTTTAGCATTAAGTGCCTGTACTTCATCTGTGAAATACAAAACTTTAAAAAAAACCGATAAAAATGGTTATTCTTATGAACAGGTAACCAACGATCCTCTCAAAACACGTATCTATACTCTGAAAAATGGATTGAAAGTATATCTTTCTCCCAATGCTGACGAACCTCGTGCAATGTGCTTAATAGGTGTGCGTGCAGGTTCTACTTCAGAGCCTTTAGAAACTACAGGCTTGGCTCATTACTTTGAACATATGATGTTTAAAGGTACAAGCAAAATGGGTACAGTTAACTGGGAAGAGGAAAGTAAGCTTATTGCTCAAATTGAACAGCTGTATGAAAAGCATAAAACTACTTCTGATCCTATGGAAAAAAAGAAGATTTATGCTGAAATCGACAGGGTTTCTCAAGAAGCAGCAAAATATGTTGCAACGAATGAATACGATAAACTTATGTCTTCTATTGGCGCCAAAGGCACAAATGCGGGGACAGATTATGAATCAACAGTTTACATGAATGATGTTCCGGTAAATGAACTTGAGAAATGGGCTATTCTTGAAAGCGAAAGGTTTCATGGTATTGTTCTTCGTCTTTTTCATACTGAATTAGAAACAGTTTATGAGGAATTTAATATGTATCAAGACCGGGATTCTGATAGGCAATTTCAGACTTTGATGAAAAACCTTTTCCCGACTCATCCTTATGGAAGGGATATTGTTGGCTTTCCGGAGCATTTAAAAAATCCTTCAATGATAAATATTCAGAATTTCTTTAAAACCTTCTATGTTCCTAATAATATGGCAGTAGCAATTTCAGGGGATATTTCATTTGAAGAGACAATTAAACTGATTGATAAATATTTTGGAAATCTGGAATACAAAGAATTACCTGTTAAGCCTGAAGTAAAAGAAAATCCTGTCAGTACTGTAATTAGTAAAGATGTAAAAGGACCCGAACCTGAAAACGTGATGATGGCTTTTCGGGTTGGAGGTATTGGCTCCCAAGATCAGCCTTATTTTGATGTTATTAACATGATTCTTAGCAACAATAGCGCCGGTCTTATTGATCTTAACCTTGTGCAGAAACAGAAAGTTTTGTACGCCTACTCGTTTTATTATGCTTTGAAAGAGTATGGTATAATGGGATTTCAATCAGCTCCTCTACAGAATCAAACTCTTGAGGAAGTTAAAGAGTTGTTGCTTGCTGAAATTGAGAATATTAAGAAAGGTAATTTTGATGATTGGTTAGTTCAGGCTGTTGTTAATGACCTTAAACTTCAGATAATTAAAAGACAAGAAAATAATGGGGGCAGGGCTTATGAGTTAATGGGCAATTTCACCGACGAACTTTCCCGTGAAAAAGCAATTAGTTATATCGACAGCTTAGAATCATTGACAAAAGAGGACATTGTACGATTTGCTAATGAAAAGTTTCCTGAGAATTATGTTGTTGTTTATAAAAGGCAAGGTGAAAACTCAGAACTAATCAAGGTTGAAAAGCCAGAAATTACTGCCGTTCCTGTTAACCGGGAAATTCAATCAGAATTTGCAGGTGAGTTTGCAAAAATGAAGTCTTCAGATGTTGAACCTGTCTTTGTCAATTTTGAAGAGAAAATTAAAAAAGACAAGCTGAAAGAAAAGTGTGATTATTACTACATCAAAAACGAATCAAACGAGCTATTTTCTCTTTATTATATTGTTGATATGGGGAAATGGCACAGTTTAAAGACAGAACTTGCTGTTGGCTATCTAAAGTATATTGGAACTGACAAGTTCAGCGCTCCTGATTTTCAGAAGGAGCTTTACAAATATGGTCTTACATTAGACGTATCTACTGATAATGAGCGTTCTTACGTAATGATTAAAGGGCTAAACGCTAATCTTGATAAAGGAATTGAATTGCTTGAACATATTCTCTCAAATGCAAAAGCCGATAGTCAGGCTTATTCTGATTATGTTGGTAGAATTCTTAAGGATCGCAGCGACCAAAAAACAGACCAGCAATCTATTATTAATGCGATGTTCAGATATGGTGTTTATGGTGATGATAATCCTGTTAAATATCTATTGAGCGAAAACGAACTTAAAGCTGTTGATCCTGAAGAGTTAGTAAAACTCATCAAAGAAATAACTACCTATGAGCATAAGGTTTTTTACTTCGGCCCAACCGAATTTAAACCTGCTATGGCTAAGCTTAAAGAAAAGCATAAATTGCCCGAACAATTGTCAGATATTCCTGCTCCTAAACAATTTAAAGAGCTTGTTAATGAAAAAAGTACTGCTTATGTCGTTGATTTCGATATTAATCAGGCAAACATTCTGCTTGTTTCCAATGGAAAAGAATTCTCAAAAGATTTAATTCCTGCTGCAAGAATATATAACGAGTTTTATGGCAGTGGACTTTCTTCAGTTGTGTTTCAGGAAATCAGGGAGTCGAAAGCTCTTGCTTACTCGGCTTACTCATGGTACGATATGGCTTCAAAACCAGGAAGATTGAATAATCTGGTAGGTTATATTGGCACTCAAGCAGATAAATTGCCAATCGCAACTTCATCATTGATAGGTCTTTTGGAAAACATGCCAAAGGCGCAATCACAATACGATATGGCAAGAGAATCTATTGTAAAAAAGATCAACACTGAAAGGATTACAAAGGATCAAATATTCTGGAATTGGCTAGATAATTCTGACTTGGGTATTAATTACGACATCAGGAAGGATGAGTATGATGCAGCCAAAAATATGTCAATTGACGACTTTGAAAAGTTTTTTAATGATAACATCAAGAATCAAAACTATTCTTACCTGATTTTCGGTAAAAAGGATATTCTTGATCAAAAAGCATTAAAATCACTTGGAGAAGTCAAAGAGCTGAGTATAGAAGACCTTTTTGGTTATTAGGACATAAAAAAAAATCACGAGTATTAAAAAAGGCTGTCTTTTAAGGCAGCCTTCTTTAATATTATTAATCTTTTATTTTAAATTTCTTTTTGGTAGATTCTGTATTTCTTATATACTTTACCACCCATTCTTTCCATTTCAGCATTTCTTTTGTCGTTGTATTCCAATCCAAGATGAGAATCAATAACATTCAATTTGTGTTTTTTAGCTGAATTCATCATTTTAATACCCATTGCAACATCTATTCCTCTTCCCTGATAATCGGGTCTTATTGAGCCAAGTAAGGTTATTAACCTGCCTGATTTTACTCCATATTTAAAAACTTTAAAAATACCAAAAGGAAGAAGTCTTCCTCTGCATTTCTGAAGACCTAAACCGTAATCAGGCATTCCTATAACATTTCCAATAAGTTCATTTTTCTCGTTGTAAACAACTTTAATAAAAGCCGGATGCAAAAGGATTATATAACGGTTGGCATAATCATGCATCTCTTTTTCTGAGAATGGAGTAAATCCATATATGCCTCCAAATGTTTCATTTATGAGTGTTAGTACAGGTTTGATAATTGGCCTGAACTGAAGCCTGCTTTTGAATTCTACAATTCGTAAGTTCTTGTTATTTCTTTCAAAGCGCTCAGCTACTTTTTCATATATAGGTGGGTATTTTTCAGGTATGTCAATTTTGTATGACCATAAGTCTACTTTTTTTGAATAACCCATCTTGATAATGAAATCTGTTAAATATGGGAAGTTGCAGTTTGAAGCAATTACATGGGGTTCATCATATCCTTCGAATAGAAATCCTTGAGGATCTTTATCTGAAAAGGCGAGGGGACCAATGATTCTGTTCATTCCTTTAGCTTTAGCCCAGTCGGTGATATAATTAATCATTGCCTCAAACACTTCGAAATCGTCATAGGTTTCTATAAATGAAAACCTGCCGTCTTTTTCATCATGCGCTTTATTGTAGTCATTATGAATGACTCCCATACAGCGACCAACAACTTTATCTTCTTTTAAAGCAAGAATCAAAACGGTATCGCAATGGTCAAATGATTTATTTCTTTTAGGATCAAAGAATTCCCAATCATCCATATATATAGATGGTATCCAGTTTTTATGATCTTTATGTATTTTTTCGGGTAGATAAATGAATTCTTTTAAGTCTTTTTTAGTCTTTACTTCTTTAATAGAAATTTCCATATAGTCTTAATATAAGCTTTGTTAAAATAGCAGGTTTAATTGATACTTTTGAAGTCTAATTTCCCTTCATTTTCGAAAAATAAAAGTAAATATAAATTGAATAAAAAAAAATAAAATGGAAAATTTGAGTTCCGGGGTAGGTTTTTGGATATAACAATTAAAGGTTTTTTTGGTAAATTCTGTATTTTTTATAAACCACTCCTCCAATTCTTTCTGATTCTCTGCGCATTTTCTGATTTGTTTCAAGCTGAAGATGAGAATCAATAATTGTTTTCCCGTATTTTTTAGCAGATTCAATAAGTTTGATTGCAAGAACTACATCAATGCCCCTTCCCTGGTATTTTTGAATACATGTGTCTTTCAGATCATTTATCCCGATGGAGAATGAATGTATTAATACCGGTCAACAAAGAAGTTGGAGGTCTTGAATCCGAAAAATTGTCCGGAAAATTCTATTGTAAAGTTTATGAAGGGTCTTTTAGCGATACATCCAAATGGTGTAATGATTATAAGCAGGCGGCACAATCAAAAGGTTTCAAGATAGTTAAGTGGTATATGTGGTATACAACCTGCCCAAAATGTGCCAAGAAATACGGGAAGAATTATACTGCTATAATATGTAAGGTTGAATAAGCTTTCCGGTTATCAGATTATTCTTTTTTTGTTGTTGCAGCTTCATCGATAAACCAGAACAATTCACCCCATTCAGGTTTTACATTTGAGGCGGGGTAGTCTTTAATTGAAGCAAAAGCAGTTTTTCGTATTATACTTGCCTTATCTTTTCCAGTGACGATGAAAATGACCTTGGTAGAATTATTGATTACAGTTCCGGTAAGAGTAATTCTTTTTTGATTTTTTGTAGGGTGTTCAGTTACTTCACATATTTTATCAGAAGAAAAAAGGTCAATTCTATCAGGAAATATTGAAGCAGTATGACCATCATCGCCCATTCCAAGTAAGATCAGATCAAATTGAGGCAGTCCTCTGAATTCCTGGACATGGTGTACAATTTCATCAGAATATCTTTTAGCTTCCTTATTTGGATCGTTTTCTCCAATTATTCGGTGAACATTCGACATGCTTATTCCCGATGGGCTGATCCATAGCTCATTTGCCCACTTGAAATTACATTCATCGTCGTCGGAAGGAACGCATCTTTCATCGACCCACCAGATATCAAATCTTTGGAAGAGAAGAGCTTTGCCATATTTATTTGTGAAATATTCAAACATCTTTTTAGGAGTACTTCCTCCTGATATAGCAATGTTTATAGTTCTTTTCTTGATCCTAAGTGTTAATTCCCCAAGTTCTTTGAGAACTTCTTCAGAGATTGAATCAATGTCTTTGAATATTCTGATCATGGCAATTGTAGTTTTTATTTTGAATAATAATTTTTTAACTCCCTGTTTAACTTTCTGTATCTGTAAATGCCGATAAATAAAAATGCCCCGCTTGACACCAATGATATAATTCCAATCCATTCAAGCGAGCCATATTTGTTTAGTTGAATCAATGTCAGCCCGGCAAGAATAAGGTACAAAGAAGTTCTGATATAAGCAAATAAAGTCCTTTCATTAGCAAGGCGGGTTCTTTCAAGCGCAAGATAATCTCTTAAAATAATTTCTTCCTTATTGATAAAAGGGGTTTCAGGTTTTTTAAATATTTTATAATTCACAATATTCTCCATCGTTTGCTAAATTCTTGCAAGGATATCTCCATCCCATTGCCTCTTCTTTTATTAAGCCTTCAGCTTCTTTAGGTCCCCATGTGCCTGCCGGATAGCCATATAAAGGAAATTCAGGGTTATCTTTCCACTCATCAATTATTGGCTGAACAATCTCCCATGCTTTTTCGACGTTATCTCCACGGGCATATAAGGTAGCATCACCATGAATACAGTCGAGCAATAGTCGTTCGTAGGCAGTGGGCATGTAAGTATCTGCAAGGTCAGAGTAATGGAAATCAAGGTTAACAGTTTTTACTTCGAAGCCTGCACCCGGAATTTTTAATCCCATTTTCAATAGAATTCCTTCATCAGGCTGAATTCTAATAATTAATTGATTCGGTACATTATTCCCGGTAGAGACAGAGTTGAACAGCAAGTGAGGGGCAGGACGGAAGTTTATCACAATTTCGGTTACCTGAGCCGGTAATCTTTTGCCGCTCCTAATATAAAAAGGTATACCGCTCCATCTCCAGTTATCGATATTGAGTTTCATTGCAACAAAAGTTTCAGTTCTCGATTCAGCAGCTATCCCTTCTTCTTCCCTGTAACCTTTCATTTGTTCGTCTTTAATTGACGAAGAAGTATATTGCCCCCTGATAACATTTTCATTTAAAGTTTCTTTTTTAAGAGGTCTAATCGATTGAAAAACCTTAAGCATTTCATTTCTGAATGCCTCGGCATTTATAATTGTTGGGGGCTCCATGGCGATAAGTCCTACGAGTTGAAGTAAGTGGTTCTGAACCATGTCTTTCATAGCTCCGGCGTTGTCGTAATAACCGCCCCGTTTTTCAATACCGAGTTTCTCTGACGAGGTAATCTGAATGTGATCAATATACTTATGGTTCCACAGGGGTTCCCACAGACTATTTGAGAACCTCATGACCAAAAGATTCTGCACAGTCTCTTTTCCAAGGTAATGGTCTATTCTGAAAATCTGTTCTTCGTCAAAGAACTTCAGGAGCTCCCTGTTTAGCTCTTTTGCGCTTGTTAAATCCGTTCCGAATGGCTTTTCAATGATAAGGTGTCTGAAACCTTCAGATTGGATATTTAAGCCTGCAAATGCTAAATTTTCAGGGATTACAGTATATAGTTCAGGAGGGGTTGACAGATAGAAAAGAATATTTGCTTCTCCCTTAATTTCATCCTTAATTTTGGAAATACGTTCTTTAAGAATTAAATAATCTTCTTTGTTAGAGGTTTCAATATCCTGGTAATAAAGATGCTCCATGAAATCGGAGATACTTTCTTTATCAGGAAGAAACTCCTTCATCCTGTTGCGGAACTCGTCATTTGTCATTTTGGTACGGCTAACGCCAAGAATTGCAAAAGGGTGACCAAGAAGATTTTGCTGATGAAGGTTAAAGAGGGCAGGGATAAGCTTTCTTTTAGTGAGGTCGCCCGATGCGCCAAAAATTACAATTATATGAGGTTCAGTCTTCTTCATTATTGAAAATTAAACTAAGTGTATTAAAAAGTGTTTTTGGAATATACATATTTATTAATCTAAAAACAAACCTAAGGAGAAATGGTTGATGAGGCAAAGCCATATTTGAGTTATTGTTAAGTTTTTCATCAAAGTAAAAGTGGTTTTCGTCAAATATTGCAAAATTCGAATATGTTATAAACATTTAAGGAATGGAAAGTTTGATATAACTTTTTACTTTTGCCATTTAGGATAAAAATCACAATAAAACAGGTCTTTGGGAAAAAGAAAAATAACATGAGGGGAGAGGCCAATTCAATTTTTAAGATACTTCTTTTAACGCTGGTAGTAGGGTTGTTTCAAGGGCAAGCTTTGGGGCAGACATGTACTGATTGTGGTGCTACTATAAATAATCAAAATATAACAACACCTTACACTTTTGGAGCAGGACTAACAACTTGTGTAACTGGGACCTCTACTCTTTCTGGTGATTTAACATTTGGGGCAGATGGTGTTTTATGTGTGAGTACAGGTTCGACTTTAAATATTCAATCAAACAACTATTTTGCTGATGCTAATGACGCTTTTACAATTAATGTTTACGGAACGTTGAATTTTGAAAGGAATACTACTTTAAGCAGCAAGATAACAATTAATATCTTTTCCACAGGAACTGTAACAACAACAACAGAATTGAAACTGAATGGAAGCATAATGAATATTACAAATCGAGGTGTTTTTAATCCCCATACATTGACATTCAATAATTCTTCAGCTGTTATCACTATTGAGAATTTCGCTTCTATGACTGTATATGAGACCTTGAATATTTCTGCTGGTACAGCCCAATTTAAAAATAATAATGGCGGCAATTTAACGATTATCGGTAATTACAATAGTTCTCCAACTTCTGTTTATATTAACTGCGGAACATACGATGGAAAATTCAATCTTAATGGGGGAGGAAAAGTTATAAATGCAGGCACTGGTAAGTTTACAACTGGTCAGATTGATTATGGAGGCAGTTCGTCCAGATTTGAAAATTTTGGAATTCTTAATGTTGTGAAAAATATTTACAATTCGGGTCTTATAAACCTTTCGGGTGGTGGTGATTTTTACAATGAAGGTCTAGTAGCAAGTAGTACAAGTAATATTTTTCAGTCTGATGGGAATCTCATTGGGCCATCATATGGGAGCGGGAAAGGGTATTTTGTTTGGAGCGGCAAATCTGCTTTGAACAATGGGAATATTGGTCCTAACTTAAACTTTAGAAATACTTCTGGGGAAAGTTCAAAAGATGCAATGTTTCCTTCTTCTACTGGATTACATATTGATGGGTCAGTTACTTGGGGTTTGGGCAATCCTTCTTTGCCGCTTCCTGTAACCGACTGCCCTATGCCGGATGGCAAGCCTTCAACACCGGTACCAACTTCAACCACCGCTTGTACTGGAGTAAATTTAATAACGTTACAACCTGCTACTGGGGGTGTATTTTATGAGTGGTGGACAGGAGAATTTGAATCAAACAAAGGAAGTCAAATAACCGATCCTTTGTTAACAAATTATACAACTGCAGGGATAGTATATCTTTATGCAAAAAGTGTTTCGTACGGAGTGTATTGTGCTAAAGGAGCTAAGGTTACAATAAGTGGTTTACCTTCAACCCCAACAGCCGGGAATAGTGGTCCGGTATGTATTGGAGGAACCTTATCTCTATCGGCATCAGATATTACTAATGCTAATTATGAATGGACCAAGCCAGACGGTACCAAAATAAAAGAACAGAATCCTGTTGTAAGTACATTTGCTACTTCGGCTATTGCAGGAACCTATACTGTTGTTGCAACAGTCGGGACTTGTCCCAGCGATCCTGTAAGTACTACTGTTATAGTAAATCCAACAAATACTGTGACCGCTGGAACAACTACAAGTGTTTGTGAAGGTTCAAATTTACCGGATATTACACATACTACAACGGGGGCAACAGGGATAAACACCACAACGACAGGTTTACCTGACGGAGTAACAGCAGCCTGGGAATCGAATATTATTACTATAAGTGGAACTCCAACAGCCTCAGGAACTTTTAGCTACAGCATTCCTTTGACAGGAGGTTGCGGAACTGTCAGTGCAACAGGAACTATAACTGTAACTCCGAATAATACAGTTACAGCAGCTTCTTCAAGTCCAATACTTTGTATAAATACAGCATTAACAGCAATAACTCACACAACGACAGGGGCTACAGGAATTGGAACGGCAACTGGACTTCCAGCAGGAGTAACAGCATCATGGGCTTCTGATAAAATAACTATCAGTGGAACGCCAACAGCATCAGGAACTTTCAATTACAGCATACCATTAACCGGGGGGTGTGGAACTGTAAATGCAACCGGAACAATAAATGTAACTTCGAATAATACAGTTGGTTTAGCATCAACTACACCTACAATTTGTATAAATAATCCATTGACTCCGATTACACATTTAACAACGGGGGCAACCGGAATAGGAACGCCAATAGGTTTGCCTGCCGGAGTAACAGCTTCATTTGGATCAAATACTATTACCATAAGTGGAACTCCAACAGCATCAGGAACTTTTAGTTACAGCATTCCTTTAACTGGAGGTTGTGGCTCTGTAGATGCAACCGGAACGATAACGGTAATACCAAATAATACAGTTACAGCAGCTTCTTCAAGTCCAACACTTTGTATAAATACTGCAATATCTCCGGCTATAACTCACACAACAACAGGGGCTACAGGAATTGGCACGACAACAGGTCTTCCTGACGGAGTAACAGCAGCCTGGGCATCAAATACTATCACCATAAGTGGAACTCCAACAGCTTCAGGGACTTTCAATTACAGCATTCCTTTAACTGGAGGTTGTGGCTCTGTCAGTGCAACAGGAACTATAACTGTAACTCCGAATAATACAGTTGGCTCTGCCTCTTCTACGCCCACACTTTGTATAAACACTCCATTAACAGCTATAACTCACACAACGACAGTGGCTACAGGAATTGGAACAGCAACTGGGCTTCCAGCCGGAGTAACAGCTT
>CAYUEI010000039.1:0-18233 GCA_964443445.1 uncultured Prolixibacteraceae bacterium
AGCAGAAGCACCACACTTCGGACCATTGTAAAATATTGTAAATGTCGATAATTGTATGCTTAAATCAAGCATATCTGTTATTCTGTCTTTCATCCTTTGGGGTACATGATTGATATCTGATATAGTCAGATGTCTTTTAAACACAGGAAAAGGATTGACTAATATAAGGTAGTGATTAAAAATAGTAATTCCCTTTTGTTCTTCCGGAAGATTTGATAAACAAAGAAAGCATCTACGGGTTTCTATTGCTTTTTTACTTAAATCGGCACATGTCGATCTAGCTCTTGCCGGATTATGTTGAAGTGTGACTTCATTGTCATCAATCATTATACTTCTGTTCACAACTGAACTAAAATGTTGATAATGATTTTTAGCCATATTCCATGTCGTCAGCTGTTGTTCATAAATCAAGCTGATTTTTTTATCCCAATTGCTTTCTTCTTCAATGTCTTTTTTAATGATTATATGATCTTTCAGTGTATTCATAATTTTGATTTTTTACTAAAATACTAAGTTTTATGAGTAATTACATATCATTTAGGTTCTGTTTTTACAATTATATTTGTAAAAAATTGACGTTATGAATTCTAAAAGCCTGAGAATATTATTTATGGGGACTCCTGACTTTGCAGTTGAGAGCCTTAAGAAACTATTAGCTAATGGATATAATGTTGTAGGAGTTGTAACAGTACCAGATAAACCATCCGGCCGGGGTCAGCAATTATCTGAATCTGCCGTTAAAAAGTTTGCAGTTTTAAATGGCTTAAAAGTGTTACAACCCGAAAAGTTAAAGTCTCCTGATTTTTTAAATGAATTAAAGTCATTAAATGCAGATCTTCAAATTGTTGTTGCTTTCAGAATGTTACCTGTTGAAGTGTGGAATATGCCACCATTGGGAACATTTAATCTGCATGCTTCATTACTTCCGAAATACAGAGGTGCTGCCCCCTTGAATTGGGCAATAATAAATGGAGATAAAGAAAGCGGTGTCACAACCTTCAAACTTCAGCATGAAATTGATACTGGAAATATTATATTTCAGGAGAAAGTTGATATTGATGACAATGATAATGTTGAAGTTCTTCATGATAAATTGATGATTACAGGAGCTGATCTTGTTATGAAAACTGTAGATGCTCTTGCTAATGGGAAAGTTGATTTTATTTCTCAGGACTTTCTTATAGAAAAAGGAATTGAACCTTGTGCTGCACCTAAAATATTTAAAGAAGACTGTAAGATTAACTGGGAAAAGGATTCTTTGGCTATTAAAAACTTAGTCAGAGGATTGAGTCCCTATCCTGCTGCATGGACATTGATTAATGATAAAGATTCAATGACAGAATATCAGGTTAAGATTTACTCGGTCGATACTGAAATTTTCAATGATAATTGCACGCCGGGTCAAATCTTTTCTGATGGGAAAAAGTATTTGAAATTCCGTTGTAGTGATGGTTATATTTTTATTCGAGAATTGCAATTCCCTGGTAAAAAGAGAATGAAAATTGATGAATTCCTTAGAGGATTTACAATTTCAAAAATAATTTAAGGAATAGGATCAGCTTCGTTTAAAAGATAAAACTTTCCACTTGCAAGACATCTCCTGTAATTTTTTGCAGGTAAAGATTGCAATAGTCCTTTTATCAAGGTTGTTTCTTTTATATTCGCAGTTGCAATCGAAACGTTGTAGTAATTATCAGTTTCGATTATATTGAAGCCAGGTAAAAATGTTGAGTGTTTTATTTTTTCACAATTTATATCGTATAAAAAACAATGATCCTTAATTTTAAACACCATTCTGCCCTGACTCTTGTCACATCCTCCATCTATTAAATCAGCTAGTATTTTTCTGTTTTCAAAATTATCGGTTATCGCACTTTTCGGAATGCTTAATGTGAGAATGTAATAACCGGGGGGAATATCAAAAAAAGCAAATTCACCATTGTCATTTGTATGAATCATTGCGTAATATTCCTGATTTGAAGGTTGAAATAATGACACTTTTGCACCATCTACTTTATTGCCGGCATAAGAAACATTGTAAATAAAAAGGCTTATAAATGCAGTTAATATTAAGATATTATCTTTCATAACGGAGGAAATTTTATTTTGTACAAAGTACTAATTTCCTGATTAATAAGCTATGTTGTTTAGCATAATTTGAAGTAAGGTTTAAAAGTATTTCAATACTATTTCTTTGCTTCAGGAGGTTTCATCTTTCTTAAGTATAAAGGATCACCTGCAACAGGTTCTACTCCTTTTTTAATTCTGTTCTTACATTTTAAACTACTTAATGTTATTCCGTATTTTTGAGCCACCTGCCAAAGAGTTTCATTAGGAGCAAGGACGTGTTTTTCATTACCCTTCTGAGCTATGCATCGTTTCCTTTCCAGATATAGAAATGTTCCCGGCAATGGTTGAGGAGAATTCTTTTTTAGGTCATTATATACAAGAATTTCCCATGTTTTCATTTCAAATTCAACTGCAATACTTTCATAAGTGTCTCCTTCTCTGACATAAATTATATCAAGACCATTTAATTGTTTTACTTCCCTGCGAGCAAAAGGATTTATTGAAATGTCAGTAAATGATCTTATTCCTTTATTTTTTACTTCATACGGATCATAACTTTTCCCTTTAACTGACAGTATGTCTGTTGCAGGCATATTTTCAGGTTTTATTTCATCCAGGAGATGAAGATTTTCCTCTTTTATTATTTTAATCAGGCGTTGTGGATATTGAGGATCAGTTGCATAACCGGCATCTTTTAAACCTTTTGCCCATGCGTCATAATCTTTGTTACTTATTTTGAAAAGGTATTGGTATCGTTGATTTTTAACCAGAAAGTCAGAATGATCAACATAAGATTCTTCGACTGTATTGTATTTTCTGAAACATTCATTTTTTTGATCATCATCATGGTAAGATTTTTCTCCATTCCAGTCACTCTTACATTTAATTCCAAAGTGATTGTTTGATTTTTTTGATAATTCACTGTTGCCGTTATCCGATTCAAGACATGCCTGGGCCATTGTAATACTGGCCGGAATTCCACTCCGGTGCATTTCTCTGACAGCTATCCATTTAAATGTTTCTATATATTCCCTTCGTGATAGCTTATTTTGTGCTAATGAAAATTGACTGGTAAGGCATAATGCAATTATAAAAAATACAAAAGGGTTCTTCATACTTTTATTTTTAAATATCAATACGTAACAAAAATAAAAAAATTGCCTTCCTAAAATCCAATTGTTGAAAACTAGAAAAAAATTGTACATTTAAATCAAATTATTACAAAATGATTGAAAGAGAAATAAATATTAAATATACTGTTTTCACTTCAATTGAAGAGATGAATGAGAGTGATGCTATGTTGATTGATAATGCCCGAAAAGCCTCATTTAATTCATATTCTCCTTATTCAAATTTTTCAGTTGGAGCAGCTGTTTTGCTTAAAAGCGGAAAAATCATTCAAGGTAGTAATCAGGAAAATGCCGCATACCCAACTGGACTTTGTGCTGAAAGAGTTGCTTTATTTTATGCTAATTCTAATAACCCAAATGATTCTGTTTTAAGTATTGCAATTTCTGCTCGTAAGGATGGTAAAATTGTTGCCGGCCCTATATCTCCATGTGGTTCCTGCCGACAGGTAATAAAGGAAGCAGAAGTAAGGTATGGAAATAAAATACGAATACTTCTTGATGGAAGTAATTGTATTTATGCAATTACTGAAATAGATAGCCTGTTGCCATTAAGCTTTAGTAACACTGACTTGTAATTGATTTCCAAAGAATATCATCCGGAACAGGAGCTTCAATTGAAATTTGCTTCTTACTTACCGGATGTATGAATTCAATTTTTCTTGAATGTAAATGTATTCCTCCGTTTTGATTTGATCTTGGAAATCCGTATTTCATATCTCCTTTAATGTGACAACCTATTGCTGCCAGTTGAGCTCTTATCTGATGATGACGACCTGTTATAAGATTTATTTCAAGGAGAAAATACCTGTCTGATTTTCCAAGAGTGACATAATCCATTATAGCTTCTTTGCTGTTAGGTACTTCTTTATCAAAAGCAAAGGATTTATTTTGTTTTTCATTTCTTACAAGCCAATGTTTTAAAGTTCCTGACATTATAACAGGAGCTTTGTCTGTAATTGCCCAATAGGTTTTTTTTATAGATTCTTTTTCCCTGAACATTTCATTTAAACGAGTAAGAGACTTGCTTGTACGTGCAAACAAAACCACTCCGCTTGTAGGTCTGTCAAGGCGATGAGTAACTCCCAGAAATACTTCCCCTGGCTTATTATATTTAACTTTTAGATATGCTTTAATGGTCTCACTTAATGGAATATCTCCCGTCTTATCTCCCTGTACTATTTCTGAGCATGATTTATTGACAGCAATCAGATGATTATCTTCGTAGAGAATTTCCATTGTTTAAAAGAATATATTTTGTCTTTATAAATCGTATAAGATATAAAACTACAAAAAAAACCGCAGGTATTGTCTCCTGCGGTTTTTGAATCATATTATAGTTCTTTTATTTTGCATAACTGATTGAGCGGGTTTCTCGAATAACAGTTACTTTAACTTGTCCGGGATATGTCATTTCATCCTGTATCTTTTTAGCGATATCGTATGATAACTGTTCAGATTCAGAATCAGATAATTTATCACTTCCAACAATAACTCTTAATTCGCGACCAGCCTGTATTGCATAAGTTTTTAATACTCCGGGATATGATAAAGCCATATTTTCAAGCTCATTAAGTCTCTTGATATATGATTCTACAGCTTCTCTGCGAGCACCCGGTCTTGCACCTGAAATGGCATCGCAAACCTGTACTATCGGAGCAAGAAGGGATTGCATTTCAACTTCTTCATGGTGAGATCCAATTGCATTGCAAATATCAGGTTTCTCTTTATACTTTTCCGCAAGTTTCATACCTAAAACAGCATGCGGTAATTCCGGTTCTTCATCAGGCACTTTACCTATGTCATGCAGAAGTCCTGCTCTTCGAGCTTTTTTGGGATTAAGCCCAAGTTCCGAAGCCATTATTGCACATAAGTTGGCGGTTTCACGAGAGTGCTGCAATAAATTCTGCCCGTAAGATGAACGGTATTTCATTTTTCCTACAAGACGTACAAGTTCGGGATGCATTCCATGTATTCCCAAATCAATACAAGTACGTTTCCCTGTTTCGATTATTTCTTCTTCAATTTGCTTGCTAACTTTATTTACAACCTCTTCAATGCGTGCAGGGTGTATTCTTCCATCTGTAACCAACTGATGTAAGGCTAATCTTGCTATTTCCCGACGAACAGGGTCAAAAGCTGATAATACTATTGCTTCAGGTGTGTCATCGACTATTATCTCAACTCCCGTTGCAGATTCAAGTGCCCTTATATTACGACCTTCTCGGCCAATGATCCGGCCTTTGATTTCATCATTTTCAATATTGAAAGTAGTAACTGCATTTTCTATGGCTACTTCCGAAGCAACCCTTTGAATAGATTTTACGATTACTTTTTTGGCTTCTTTAGTAGCGTTAAGCTTTGCTTCATCCATTATTTCCTGGATATAAGACATAGCCTCAGTTTTAGCTTCATTTTTCAAGGACTCAACTAATTGTGACTTTGCCTCTTCTGCCGAAAAACCTGAAATAATCTGTAATTGTTCTACTTGCTGGCGATGAAGCTTCTCAACTTCTTCATTGCGCTGTTCTACAATTTCTAATTGATGTGAAAGGTTTTCTCTTATTATATCAAGCTCCCTCTTTTCTGTTTCCAGATCTTTTGTCTTTTTTTGAGTTTCCTCTTTTCTTTGGTTGAGGAATGTTTCTAATTGTTTAAGTTTGTTTTCTGAAGCAAAAATCTTGTTGTTTTTTTCGTTAACAAACTTCTCATGTTCTGATTTTAACTGTAGAAATTTCTCTTTTGCCTGCAGAATCTTATCCTTTTTTATTACTTCAGCTTCAGCCTCAGCATCACTCATGATTTTACTCCTCTTTTTGAGTAACGCCTTATCCCATATGAAATAAGAAATTGGAAATCCTACAACAAATGCAATAATTATTAATATATATGTCCAATTCATCAATAAAATTATTAATAGTTAGTTTTAAAAAAAAATCCGCATACAGACAAACATTTATGCACTAGTAAAAAAGTACATGTTTGTCACTATGCGGCGATATCTGTTTTTATCTAAAGAACGTTGTTTTTTTCCAAATAACCTGACAATTCCTTGTTTATTTCTTCAATTTGTTTCATGGTAGAATCCATTTCAAACTTTTCTACCTGTTCAATCAACTGTATAACAAATTGCAACGTAGACATAGCCAGGCAATCCTGATTATCCTTTCCCGAATACTTTTGTTGATATAGTAAAATCCGTTCATTTATTATTTTTACGGCCTTACGTATCTTTTCTTCATCGTTACGATTTATTGTCATAGGATAAATCCTTTGAGCAATCGTAATATTTATAGATAATTTGTCATCCATACTTCCAGTTTATTGATTTAAAAGTGCAATACATTTATCAACCTCTTTTATCAACTTGTTGATCTTTTGCTTTGCCGCCTGATTATCAGTATCGCCTACGGCTAAAGTTTTTGCAACCTTTAAATTCTCATACTGTTTCTTGAGCGCCTCAAATTCCTCAGTATATACATTGAACCGGTATTCCAGCCCCTTGTACTCATCCTTGATCCTCTCAAGTTCGCTTTTTGATTCTTCAAGGCTATTGATTAAACATCTGACGTTTGCCTTTAGTTCATCTATCAGGTGTTGATCTTTCTCAGTCATTTTAGGACTATTTCTCTACAAAAATAATATTTTTAATAAATTGGTAAAATACCAGATTCATTTTGTAAGAACAAATAGATTAAGATTATTATTTTCGCAGCTATTTTATTGACTTTTTATTATGAAACTATTTTTTTTATTATTTGTATTTCTTTTTGTTACAATCGTTTCAAATGCTGCAAAACCTGATTTTGCTTCTCCACTAAATTTTCCAATTATTTTAAACGGAAATTTCGGAGAACTTAGATCTAATCATTTTCATGCCGGTATTGATATTAAAACAAAAGGCACTACTAACTTGCCTGTAATGTCTGTTGACGAGGGTTTCATATCTCGAATCTCTGTTTCTCCTTCAGGTTATGGCAAAGCACTATATATCGATCACCCTTCAGGTTATACTTCGGTTTATGCTCATCTTTTATCCTTTTCTCCTGAAGTAGAAAAATATGTTAAAGAACAACAATATAAAAAAGAAACTTTTGCCCTTAACCTTTATCCTGATAAAGACCTTTTTTTTGTAAAAAAAGGTGCTGTTATTGCCCGTTCCGGAAACAGCGGAAGTTCAGGCGGTCCTCACCTTCACTTTGAAATAAGAGATACTGAAACAGAATACCCCTTAAACCCACTCTCTTTTGGATTTAATGTTCCCGATAAAACAAAGCCATCTGTTACAAACCTGTATGTTTATCCCGTTACTTCTGAAAGTAATGTTGATGGAAACGCAGTAAAAAAGAGTTATGAACTTGTTTTTTCTGAAGGCGTATACAGACCAAAAAACAATTTAACTATTCAAGGGTGGGGTAGTATTGGTTTTGGCATTGATGCTGTTGATTTTCTTGATGGAAATTGGAGTAAATGCGGTATTTATAAAGCTGAACTCCTTGTCGATTCTCAACTGATATATTCTTTTGTTATCGACAGATTGAATTTTAATGATATGCGTTACATTAATTGCCATATTGATTATGAGGAGTATATCAAAAATAAAAGGAAAGTTCACAAAACTTTTGTTGAACCCGGGAATATCCTTGGAATATACAGAAACACTAAAAATAATGGCGTTTTTGATTTTAACGACGGAAAAACTCATAAAGTTGTTATTAAAGTCTATGATTTTTTTTCCAATTCAGTCGATATTAAATTTAACTTCAAATCTTCTTCTGCAATTGAAACAAAAAAAGTTCAATACACCGAATTTTTTAAATTCGACCGTAAGAACAACTTTTCTAATGATGAAATAGAAATTGATTTGCCTCACGGAGCTTTGGGCAATGATCTGATGTTTAAATACAAGATTAGTGCTGCTAAACAGGGTGTTTATTCAAATATTCACAGCATTCATAATAAGTATGTGCCTGTTTTAAAACCAATAGAAGTAAGTATTAAACCTGCAAATCTTCCTGAAAAGCTTAAGGATAAGGCTTTGATGGCTTATATTGATATTCCTTCAGGAAAAATATCTGCTATTGGAGGCAAATATTCTTTTGGGAGTGTAAAATCAATTATTAAAGACTTTGGAGATATTTGTATTGTCGTTGACACTATAGCTCCGGTTATTTCTCCCCTTAGCATAAAAGATAAAAAGACTTTAATGGAACCCGGAAGGATAAGATTTTTGATTACTGATAATCTGTCAGGAATTGAAAAATATAACGGATATATTGATGATAAATGGGTTCTTTTTGAATATGATATTAAAAGTAAGGTTGTTACTTATTATTTCGACGAAAATATTTCAAAAGGGAAGAACCATTCAATAAAATTTATTGCTGAAGATTTAAAAGGGAATCAAATGATATTTAATGCAGAATTCTATTACTGATTTTTTTAATCCCATATGTTTATAGGCCAGTTTCTTTCCTTTGCTATCTTTTTAAGTTTTCTGTCCGGACTTACACATACCGGATAGCCTACTGCCTCAAGTACCTGAAAATCATCTCTTGAATCAGCATAGTACCATGAATCTTCAAGCTGATAGCCATTGGAAAAACAAAATTCTTTTAGTCTGTTTAATTTCTCGCTCCCAAAACAGAAATGTCCAATTGGTCTTCCTGTTAGTATGCCATCAACTTCTTCTATCTCTGAGCATAACACGTGATCGAAACCTAAATAACTTGCTATGGGATTACAAACCTGAGAAAGGGCTGATGATAAGATGACCGTTTCAGCATTATTGCTCTTGTGATATTTTATTTCTTTGATTATTTCCGGCCTTATTGCCTTTACAATTTCTGATTCAAATATTGAATTAACCAGCTCCTTGAGTTTATTTATTTCTGTCCCTTTTACCCATTCCCCCATATTGTCAATGATCTTTAACGGATCACGCAGGTTGTATTTGTAAAAGATAATATGAAGTATCCCGTTAATCAAATCCCTTGTCTTCAACATGCCTTGACGATGTGCTGCCAAAGCAACAATTTTTGAACTGTTGACCCTTAAAATAGTATCATCAATGTCGAATACGGCAATGTAATTTTTCTTTTTCAAAATAAGGTCTTTATTTGGTTAATCAAATGCTTAAGTAATGATTACCCTGAGGGTTATATATGGCATTTATTGCATCCTTGATTATTTTAACCTCAAAATTAGATGCTTTATATAATTCTCCGTCAACATGAAAATGCACAGCTTTTGAAAATTCAAGATTTACCTTTTCTGAACGGTAATAGTTAACGTATTTGTCTTCAGTGTGTGTCCCTTTAGGTACCATCAGTAATATCCTGAACCTATTGAAAAGATTGATTTTCCTAACCATGCAGATATCAAACAATCCGTCGTTGGCTATCGCTTTTGGGGTAATGAAAAATCCGGCTGCATACCTTCTGCCTATCGAGATAGTATTCATAAAGCATTGTTCCTCATGACGTTCATTGTCTGAAATAGCAATCATCTTTTGCTCTTTGAAAAAAAGTAATGTTTTGACAATGTGCCATATGTATTTATCCTTGCCACCCTTTTTTACAAGTTCTCCTTCACCGGTATAGTTCTGAGCTGCCACTTCTGCGTCAAATCCCAATCCCATCCCATTAAAAAAAGGAACTCCGTTCGACGACCCTGCATCAAGCTTTGTAATATTTTTTTCAAAGAAAATATCCCAGTGATGATCTTCTAATCTGTTTGGAAATCCTAATATCTGTATGAAATCATTCCCCGTTCCGGCAGGTATTACACCTAACACTACATCATTATTCCCAATCATCGTACGGGCAATCTCATTCAGTGTGCCGTCTCCTCCAACTGAAACAATGTATTTAGCTCCATCTTTAATTGCCGATTCAGCCAGCTCTGTAGCATGACCCTTTCTTTCTGTGAATAATAGGCTGGCATTTATTTTATGTTTATTTATTTCAGTCTTTATTTTTGGAACTAAAGATTTGGCATAATTATTTCCTGCAATGGGGTTAATGATAAACGCCCATTCTTTTATTTTCTCAGATGTCATTTGCTTGTTAACTATATGCTGATTCAATTACTTCTTTGACAGTTGATATTATTTCACTGTCATTTTTCTCCATTAATACACTCTTGTCTATCGCTTTATGCACCACGAGGTTTATCCTGGTGTTAAATTTTATATAAAATCTGTTTTTTGGTTTTAAATCATAAAACCCGTTAAGGGTTACAGGAAGTATCTCAGCATCAGAGGCTTTAAGTACATGTATGAATCCTTTGTAAAAATTGTTGATCCTACCGTCCTTTGTTCTTGTGCCTTCAGGGAACATGGCGATTGTTAAGCCCTGAGAATTCTTCACAAGCTTATCTATCATTTCTTTTGTATTCCTGAAATTTGCTTTTTGCATTGGAATATAATCAATGCACTTCAAGAAATGACTGAAAATTGGAATTTTCATTAGTCTTTCACGTCCAAACCATGATACTCCGGGACATAAAGCCATTATAGCCATAATGTCAAATAAACTTGCGTGATTGGCTAAAAGAATGTATTTCTTTTTCTTGTCAAAGTTCTCTATCCCATAGATCTTTAACCTGCTTCCTGTTATTGTAAAAACATTTTTTGCCCAGAAACGAATAATTGCAAGTACTGCTCTTTTTTGATTTAAGTACGATGATATGATAGCAAAAAATACGCTTATAGCAGTGAACAGATAAAGTACCGCATAGACAGGGATAGAAATTACCAAGTAGATGTATGCCCTCATTAATTTTTAATTTTCCCTTTAGAATCCTCGAAAGTAAAAAAAATATTTAATAAATGGGTTATTTCTATGCTACTTTTAATTTGTCCTTCCTCTTCTTAAACATTGAAAGCACTATACTTAATCCAAGTACTATTATGATCAGATATAAGGAGTAAACAGATTCATAGCCTATTTCCTCAAGCCAGGTGTGAAATAAAAGCTTGAATCCAATGAATACAAGCAGAAATGAAATGCCTGTTTTAAGATAATAGAACATTTTAACTACATGTACTAAAAGAAAGAACAGAGACCTTAAACCAAGTATCGCAAATATGTTGGAAAAGAATACTATATATGGATTTCTGGTAACAGCAAAAATAGCTGGTATGGAGTCTGCAGCAAATATCAAATCTGTAAATTCAATAAACAATACTACCACCAAAAGAGGAGTTATAAATGTTTTTTTGTCCTTTTTTATAAAAAAATTCTTCCCGACATATCGTGGATATACATTAAACCATCGTGAGAGAAATTTAACCAGCCAGTTTTTCTGTGGATCTATCTTTTCTTCAGAATGTCTTTTTACAAACATATTTATCCCGGTATATATAAGATAAGCACCGAAAATCAACATTATCCATTCAAACCTCTGTATTAAAGCTGCCCCGGCAAAAATGAATATAAACCTTAATACTATGGCACCTAATATTCCCCACAACAGCACCCTCTTATAGTTAGATTGTTTTACGTTAAAAGCCGTAAGTATCATTAACATGACGAATAAATTATCTACAGATAAAGTTTCTTCTATAAGATATCCGGTTAAGTAATTTATAGTCAGAAATTTCCTGAAGATATCTATATTCTCAGCAAAAGTTGCTCCCGTTAGTTTTAATTCCGGTGAATATTTATTAACAACATCCAGTAATTCTTCCGGCGTACTTATTCCATGTATTATTTCACCATAATACCTCAGAAATATTGAAAAAAGCAATGAAAGACTTATCCAAACAAAACTCCAAATTCCGGCTTCCTTTAATGAAACTTCTTCTTTATTTCTTCCAACTAAAAGAAGATCAATAAGTAAAATTGAAATCACAAATATTATGAAAACCCCCATGAAAAGGGCTTCGTTGCTTATTGCCATATGCCAAATTTTATCTTTATTATTCTAACGTTATTTTTATCTTTTTGTTTGTATCACTTGTGCAAATACATGCATTTATTTATTCAACTGCAATTTATTTTCCCCGCTTGCATTAAATAACACCCGTCTTTAATGATTTTTTGACTTTCATGGTTTCATTTATCCCCCTAAGTTTAAGTTTTTCTATTTTATTTTTACATCAACATCGAAAATTTTAAGTTTTATGGGGAAGAATATTTTATTATTGTTTTTAGCTGTTTCTGTTTTTTATTCCTGTGCAAAATCTCAGGAGTATACCGGTTTTAAAGTATCCGGAAGCCATCTCTATGATAACTGTGGCGAAATGGTTATTCTTCGTGGTATTAGCAACCCTAATATCTGGTTTGAAAAGACTGGTATTACTCATTTCAGAGAAATTGAAAAGACAGGCGCAAATGTTGTCCGGATTGTTTGGCAAAGCTACGGTTCCCCTTCAGATCTTGATAAAGCTATTTCAAATTGTATTGATCTTAATATGATTCCAATGATTGAACTGCATGATGCAACAGGAGACTGGAGCAAACTACAACAATGTATCAATTACTGGTTAAGGGATGATATTGTTGATGTTATTCTTAAACATGAATCTTATCTTCTTATCAATATTGCAAATGAAGTTGGAGATGCTAATGTTTCAGGTTCTACTTTTAAAAATGCTTATATAAACGCTGTCACCTCTATGAGGAACGCCGGTATCAGAGTCCCCTTGATTATTGATGCAACCGATTGGGGTAAAAATATTAATATTCTTCAGTCACAAGGACCAGCTATCATTGAAGCCGACCCGGAACACAATGTCATGTTTTCAGTTCATATGTGGTGGCCTAAAATGTATGGTTATACAGAGCAAAGCATTATTAATGAAATACAGGAATCAGTTAAAATGGGGTTACCCTTTATTGTTGGCGAATTTTCTCAAATGCACGGAGAATGTGATGATGACTTTATAAATGACAATAATTCAATTGCCTATAAAACTATTATTCGTGAATGTCAAAAAAATCAGGTTGGTTATATCGCATGGTCATGGTTCGGAAACTGTAATCCCCTTTGGGATATGTCAACCTCAGGCACTTTCGAATCTTTATACGATTGGGGACTTGAAGTTGCAGTGACTGATGAAAATAGCATTAAAAATACTTCAGTAAGGCCTTATTCAATCGTTAATGGAAATTGCAGTTCTCAATCTTCTGATGTGAAGGATATTAAAGATGCAAAAAACGCTTCTTTAAAGATCAATGCCAATTATTCAGCTCAGGAATTTAAAATTAATTATTTACTCGATAAGGAACAGAAAGTTGAATTAAGCATTTTCGACAGTCAGGGAAGAAAAGTAAATACTTTGATCAATTCTATTCAAAAGGAAGGTTCTCATGCCTTGGTTTATAATGTATTTGATTTAACGGCAGGTATTTATCTATGCCGACTTTCAGCCCTTAATTTCTGTGAAACATTGAGAATGGTAGTTGTAAAGTAGAGGTTTATTACATATTTTTTTAAAGGGCGTCGCTTTCATTGGCGGGGTCCTTTTTTATTTCTTCCTGTGTATCATCAATAGAATTATTCTCAATTTCTACAATTTCATTATCCATTAATTTAATATTTTCTTCAACTGCAGGTTCACTAACAGGAATCGGCTCTTTGATTTTTCTGAGCTTAATCTTCCTGAACCCTTTCCTTGGCCTGTAAATCACCCCCAGTGATAAACCGCACAATGCCATCTGAAACATTGTAAATATTATCCATAGAACCAGTAAATGCTTTGTAATAGGATAAACAATATATTGATTTACCATCCCGCATGTTAACGCCAGACCTACCAGCAATCCATACATTATACCCGTTACTATTGTGTGTTTTTTAACAAACGCAGAATAGATAAAGACAAATATTAAAGTGAAAATAAAGTCAGCTATATATGCATATTTTAAGATTTCTTTGTTGTCTTTCCTGAAAAGATCTGAAATCTCAGCATAACAATCACAAAGAAGTTCATTATGAACATAGTAGCCAAATACTTCATAAACAACATATATTATCAGAGTTGCTCTTATGAAACGTAAAAAATTCATATCTCAAGACTTTATAACTTTACCAAGTTAACAATTTTCTAAATGGTAATTAATAAAACTATCATGTTTTGTACATTTGCTGAAAATTAAAAGTTATGTCAGTATATAAAGAAATTAAGAGGGTTACTACTCACGTGCTTTCTGAAATGAAGCTAAGAGGTGAAAAAATTTCAATGTTAACAGCCTATGACTATAGCATGGCTAAGCTTGTAGATCAGGCAGGAATTGATGTTATTCTCGTCGGAGACTCAGCTTCCAACGTTATGGCCGGAAATGAAACAACTCTTCCGATTACCCTCGATCAAATGATATATCATGGCAAATCTGTTGTTAAGGGAGTTACAAGAGCTCTTGTCGTTGTTGATATGCCTTTTGGAACTTATCAGGGCGATTCAAAGAAAGCTGTTCGCTCTGCAATTCGCATAATGAAAGAAACTCACGCTGATGCTATTAAGATTGAAGGTGGTAAGGAAATTATTGAATCTGTAAACAGAATACTTTCTGCTGGAATACCAATCATGGGACACCTGGGCCTTATGCCTCAATCAATTCATAAATACGGTACTTACGTTGTCAGGGCTCAACAGGACGAAGAAGCAAATAAGCTAATCAACGACGCACGATTATTGGAAGAAGCTGGTTGCTTTTCTATCGTTCTTGAAAAAATCCCTGCTGAACTTGGTGAAAGAGTGGCTTCTGAATTGAAAATCCCAATTATTGGTATTGGAGCAGGAGGAGGTGTCGATGGACAAGTTCTTGTGCTTCACGATATGCTTGGTATCACACAGGAATTTTCACCACGCTTCCTGCGCAGATATCATAACCTTTCAGCCGAAATAATGGGTGCTGTAAAATCTTATGTCGATGATGTGAAATCAAGAGATTTCCCTAACGAAAAAGAACAATACTGATTATAAAGGATTACTTACTTCTGCCTGAATTTTTATTGACTCAACATTTGCTCCTTCAAGTAAGGTCTTGTTAGTTATTGAAATAGGTGCAAACTTTAAGTCGTAGATTACTGTTATTGCAATAACCAATGCAAGTACTACGAATCCGGTTATTCCTGTAAATCCAACTGTAAGATCATTACCTCCTGCAATGAATAAAATTGGAATACCGGCGCTTCCGTTTATTGTTCCATGCATCACTGCTGCTCCAATTACTGAATGAGTTTTCATCCTGATGTATAATATCAATGGCGATACCAGCAAACAGAAAATAACCATGAAACCTACTCCCAGTAAAGGATGCTCGGGATAGTTATGCCCCATAAGAATTAGCGGAGCATGCCATATTCCCCATATTATTCCAATCCTCAATGAAGCATTCCAAAAATTAAGATTTTTATATTCTCTTACTAAAAATCCTCTCCAACCAAGCTCTTCACCAAAACCTGCTAAGGCATTTACTGTAATCCCTGCTATAAGTGTTTGTATTATAGCTATTATCCAATAGGGAATAGGCATCATCGCCATCTGAGCTTTTAGCTTGTCAATATCTTCACCCCCAAGTTGCGAACTTAATCTTTCAAAATAACCCGACATGTCTGGAGTATAATTGATCCCCGGCCATAATAAAGATACCCCTACCAAAACGAAAGCTACTAATATAACCCCAAGCCAGGCGACCAGAAACCAGCGGTTTAGCTTAAAATTTATAGCCAGACTCTTAAATCCTTTTCTCCTATCAATCAGCTTGTCAATTATAACTACAACTATGGCAGGGATTAACATGTACAGAATTGCCATTATTGTATAAGGAACCTGCTCTTTCCCCGGAAATAGAAGATAAAACAAACCTGCTATGCTCCAGTTTATTGTAAAAGTCAACAACAGAAACAGATTTACCCGGTTCATCTTTATTTTTTGATTCATATAATTGATTATTTAGTTTTTTAAAGTTGATTTTTATTTTAATCCCTGAATCTTTTAAGTATGTCGCCGTATGCATCTATTCTCCTGTCACGAAGGAAAGGCCATATCCTTCTTACATCTTCTGACTTGTGCATGTCAATCTTAACAATAAGGTTTTCTTCTGAATCGTTGGCAGCAATAGCTATAAATTCACCCTGCGGCCCTGCGACAAAGCTGTTTCCCCAAAAGTTTATTCCTGAAGAAGAAGCATCAGGTGAGGCTTCAAAACCAACTCTGTTGACAGCTATAACCGGAAGCCCGTTTGCTACTGCATGGCCTCGCTGAATTGTTACCCAGGCGTTTTTTTGCCTTTCCCGTTCTTCAACTGTATCGTCCATATCCCATCCAATGGCAGTCGGATATATTAAAATATCAGCTCCTGCAAGTGCCATCATTCTTGCGGCTTCAGGGTACCACTGATCCCAACATACCATCACACCCAGATTTCCAACTGATGTTTTTACAGGATGAAATCCCATATCTCCCGGGGTAAAATAGAACTTTTCATAAAAGCCCGGATCATCAGGGATATGCATTTTTCTATATGTGCCTGCTATTGAGCCATCTTTCTCAAAAACTACAGCCGTATTGTGATAAAGACCTGTTGCCCTCTTCTCAAAAAGAGAACTAACAAGCACAATATTATGTTTTTCTGCCAGCTTGCCGTAAAAATCAGTAGAAGGACCGGGTATCGTTTCTGCTAAATTGAAATTCTCAACATTCTCAATCTGACAGAAATACAAACTGTTATGAAGTTCCTGAAGAACTATAAGCTCAGCCCCGTGATGTGCACAATGGGCAATATTGTGAGCGAGCCTTGCTTTGTTATCTTCAACTGAAGGGGTATTTGATTGTTGTATCAGTGCTACTTTCATATTCGGGAATAATTATTATTAAGGTTTCAATTTCATTATCAAATATAATAAATTTCTGAATTAATATTTTCCGGGATATTGCATTGTAATACAATGTAAAGAGCCATGCTGCCGTATTAATACAGAACAATCGACAGGAACAATTTCTCTTTCAGGAAAAGCTTCTTTGATTGCCTCAAGGGCTTCTTTATCTGTTTTACAATTATAGACAGGGAACAAGACGGCATCGTTTATTATCAGGAAATTAGCATAGGTAGCAGGCAATCGGTGCCCGTCATCCGGATCATAGGTTGGTGTTGCCATTGGCAAAGCAACAAGCTTATAATGAGAACCATCTTTCAGTCTTAATGAAAGAAGCTCTTCTTCCATTCTGTTTAACTCCTCAAAATGTTCATCATTTTTATCGGTGCACTTTACGTAAGCAATTGTATTTGCTGAACAAAACCTGGCCAGCGTGTCGATGTGGCTATCGGTATCATCGCCGGCGAGATAGCCGTTTTTTAGCCATAAAATGCGATATGCTCCAAAAGCTTTCTTCAGAAACTTTTCTATTTCAGATTTAGAAAGTTTATCATTCCGGTTTTCAGAAAGAAGACATTTTTCAGTTGTCAGTATCGTACCTTCACCATCCGATTCTATACTCCCCCCTTCAAGTACGAAATTGTTAGCATCAAAATAATCGTATCCTTCAAATGCACCTTGAGCAAACAGCTTACTTGTAATAAGATTATCTTTTTCAGCATTGAATTTCTTTCCCCAACCGTTGAAGCAGAAGTCTTTAATAGTAGGTTTTCCTTTTTCAAAAACAGTAATTCCGCCATGATCGCGTGCCCATGTGTCATTCGAATCTATAGTGAAAAAAGAAGTATTGTTATAATAAGCGCTGTTAATCTTTGATTTAACTTTCATGATATCACGGCAAACTATCAAAAGTCTTTGACGACCGGCAATTTCTTCAGCTATATTTAAATAGCATTTTTCTACTTCATTAAGGATGTAATTCCAATCAGTATCCTCATGTGGCCATGTCAGTTGAATCAAAGCTTGTTTGTGCCATTCTGCGGGCAATGATATAATTTCCTTTTCCATCTTTTTTATAATGATTAGCGAAGATAATAATTTCAAAAGACATTATTTTTTCTATACTTTTTTTTGATTCCTGATCCTTACCACAACCGTACCTGATCCGTACCACATAGCCATCAAACACCATAAGAAAGATTCCTTATG
>CAYUEI010000040.1:0-12191 GCA_964443445.1 uncultured Prolixibacteraceae bacterium
AATCCCATTTGCCAAATTCATAGTTAATATTGTCTACCTTAATTGGTGAATCGGTCGGAGTAAGACTCAGGACGATACTATAACTCTTGCTGTCTTCAAGCCCAACAGTTGATACAATTTTCTTTGAGTTCAGAAATCCCTCTTTAAATGCAGCAAATATGTATTCAGTTTCAGGCGACATTTTAAATTGAAACTTGCCATCTTCGGATCTTACCTTCAACATTGTTCCGTCAGTAGCAATTATTCTTAAGTAAGCATCTTTGATTCTTGATTCTGTTTCAGTGTTAACTATTTCACCTTCAACCTTAAAGATTTTAGGAGGAAGGACAAATGAATAAAGATCATCACCCAAAGAACCTTTCCTGTTGGATGCAAACATCCCCTGATCTTTTCCCGGGAGAAATGTTATACTGAAATCATCGCCTATTGAATTGATCGGAGCTTTAAGATTTTCAACTACATAATGAGAATTTCCTTCTTTATCAACTTCAAGATAAGCTTTGAATATATCAAAGCCTCCAAAGCCTACATGATAATCAGAAGAAAAATAAATTTCACCATTATCTCTTATAAACGGGAACATTTCATTGCCCGGAGTATTGATTTCCGGTCCCAGGTTTATAGGGTTTCCCCATGACTCACTGAGCTTTTCAACTTTCCAGATATCTTTACCTCCATAGCCGTTTAGCAGGTCAGATACAAAATATAGTGTCTGCCCGTCTTTCGAAATAGAAGGGTGAGCTGCAATAATACTATCGGCAACAATTTCAACTTCAGTGGCTTCCGACCATTCATCCCTGCTTCTTGTCGATTGATAAATTTCAGCAGCAAGAGGGCTTTTATTGTCAGACCGGCATCTTGTAAAAAATAATGTTCCTCCGTCGGAGGTCATACTTGCGGCCCCTTCATCGAAATTTGTATTGATAAGAAGATCTTCTTCGAGAGGGGTTGGTTTTTCCCATTTTTGCTTTTGTATATCGAAGAAAGTCTTGAAAAGATCGCCATTACGCTGTCCCGTTATTGCACTTTTCTTTCTTCCTTTTGAACCATCACGGGTGGAAGTAAATATCAGGTTGCTTTCTTGTCCCCCGGCAAATACAGGAGAATAATCAGCATCGCGGGCGCTTAGAACCTTTTCGAGCTTTACTTCAAAACGCGTAGGTTTATTAAGCCATTCCTTAGTAAACTTACAAGATTCAATTCCATTCGTTGCTTCCTTGTTATCAGGGAAGGAATCAAGAAACCGGGTATAATATTTTATAGCATCATCGTATTTCTCGTTATACCTGAGGATATGAGCATATTTCAGGGTGTTTGAGCTATCAGGATGCTGCTTTGTAATCAGGTTTTTAAATCTGTTTTCTGCTTTTTTATAATCACCTATACGCCAGTAGCAAAGGGCAATCTTGTGCTCTATTTCAAGCCTTTCCTTTGGATCATCTTCTTTCTTTAGTGCTTCCTGCAATTTACGAGCTGATGCAAAATATTCACCTATTTCATAAGTTTTAATAGCACTCCTGTATGATGATGCGCAACCTGTTATTATCGAAATGATTAAAATACAACTAATTATGAGTACAAATCTCAACTTCATAAGTAACTTTTAAAATTGGGTTAAATGTAAAGATTTTCAATGAAAACCCGAAGCTATATATTTTGCATATTTAATAACGAAAGATTTATTATTTAGGTATATGGTTTTTAAATAGTTTACCAACCAAATTCATTAATGGCAAACTGCCGGCAAATTACCACCAAAGAGCCTTCAAATACCATAAGCGCTAATATTTATGGTATTTAAAGGCTTTCTGCTGGCTCTTTGGTGGTAATTTGCTACGTATGTGATTGGATTTAAGTTTAGAATTACCGGACTTTTGTCTTTTTAATTTTATTAAAATAAAAAGCAGGGCTCAACTAACTAATGCCCTGCTTTAAAATAAAAATCATCAAAATTAATGAGTCTCTATATTTTTGTTTGCTCCGGTTACTCCGTCAGCTTTTGCTTTTAATACTATATTTCCTTTTTCTTTGGTTGATTGCACGATAACCATCGCCTTGCCACTGAAAAGACTTCTCTTCCACTGTGGTTGAGGCATTATCAGCTGAGCTACACCGGGATCTGTATTTGGCTCAGACCAGTCGTATTCAAGATAATAAGGTGTTGTCACATAAGTAAGAGTGTTGGTTCCGGCCTTCAGCATCGACGATTCAGGTTCAAAGCTGTATCTGTCAGTCTTTTGCTCCATATCTTTACCAAGAAGGTTGCCATTAAGGTATACATCTTGTTTATTTCCGATAGTTCTGAGATAAAGCATTACCTTACCCTTGTCAAAGTCTTCCGGTAAGTTGAATTTAGCTCTGTAAACAATTGCTTCAGCTTTAATTCTTTTCTGTGAGAACGCTTTAACCCAGCCTGTTTCATCTTTTCCCGCCAGGATATCTTTCAGGTTTAAATTATCACCTGATTTCATAGTCATATTCTCAAATATCAATGGTTTGACAGATTCAATATACTTATCGTTTTCCAGACACGTAGGGTCGCCATTGCCAACTCCGATAATTTTTCCGGGACCTTCAATTTCAAATGAAACAAGGTTTTCTGCATCGGGAACTTCACGTCCCTTTATATCTTTGGCAGAAACAGTGATTACAGAAAGATCTCTTCCATCAGCAGTAATAGAATTTTTGTGAGATTCCAGAACAAGAGATGCAGGTTTATCAGTTGTTTCAATTGTTTCTGTTAAATATTTCTTGCCATTCTTATAGCCTATGGCTTTAAGAGTACCCGGTTTATAAGCCACTTCCCATTCAAGATGAGAATTCTTTTCCATAGTTTTTTTGCCAAGGCTTTTATTGTTATGAAACAATTCAACCTGATCGCAATTGCTGTATGCTACAACTTTAATCTTTTCACCTTCTTTTCCTTTCCAGTTCCAGTGAGGCAGGAGATGTAAAACAGGCTCGTTTCCCCACCATGATTTAAGATACCAGACATTATCCTTAGGGAATCCGCAAACATCGTACATGCCGAAGTATGAGCTTATTGATGGCCATCCGTGAGGAGTGGGTTCACCTCTGTAATCAAATCCTGTCCAGATGAACATGCCGGCAAGATAAGGTCTTGAATCGTAATATTTCCAGCAATATTCAATAGGGCTGAAAAGACCATTAAATGTTCGGCGGTCGTACGCTGCAATATGTTGTCTTACAGGGTCATCAAAATAAATACCCCTGGTAGTATTGGTCGATCCTTCTTCAGTGCCCACACATGGTGTGTTTGGAAAGTTCTTATGATATTCGTCTGTATTGCCTTGAAAAAGATAATTAAAGCCCATAACTTCAATATGTTTGGAAACGCCTTTACCCCATCCACCGCTGCTGGCGCAGTTAATTGGACGTGTATGGTCGAACTTCCTGGCAAAGGACTGCATTTCCTGAATAATTCTTTCTCCGGTTATGTTTCCTTCGATAGCCCATTCTTCATTTCCCATGCTCCATAATATTACTGAAGGATGGTTTCTGTCCCTTTTTATTAATCTTTCAATTTGGTTTTTAACAAAAGGGGCTGTTCCCATAAGGCGGTGTTCATCAATGATTAACATGCCCAGGCGGTCGCAGGCATTGAGCAGGGCAGGAGAGGCCGGATTGTGAGAGCTTCTTATAGCATTGCTCCCCATCTTTTTAAGCTGAGAGACACGAAAGTTAATAAGTTCATCCGGCATGGCTGTACCAACACCTGCATGGTCCTGATGATTGTTGGTTCCTTTGAGTTTGACGTGTTTGCCATTCAGGAAGAAGCCTTCATTTGCATCAAAACGTACAGTTCTCAGGCCAATTACAGTTTCGTAAGTATCTATAGTGACGTTATTCTTTTCAATTGTAGTTACAACTTTATGAAGATAAGGGTCTTCAATTGACCAAAGGTGAGGATTGTTTATCTTTAAGTTTTGTTTGTCAGTTATTTGTTCTCCTTCTTTGAGACTTGAAACATAAGAATCCGTTTGAGAAACAACTTTATTTTCAGTATCGAGTAATTTGTGTCTGACAATAAAATCAGCGTCGTTATCTGATTCATTGGCTATGGTAGCTTCAATATTGACAATAGCGTCATTTTCATCAAGTTCAGTATAAACGAAAGTTCCATCTGAAGCGATATGCAGAGGATTTGTTTTGGTAAACCAAACATGTCTGTAAATACCGGCACCTTCGTAGTACCATCCTTCTTCAAAAGTAACATCAGCTCTGACGGAAATTACATTTTTGCCATTATAATTAAGGTATTCAGTAATATCGTAAGTGAAGGTATAATATCCGCTGGTTTCATTTCCTAAGTAATGGCCATTTATCCAAACTTTAGAATCGCGGTGAACACCTTCAAAAGTTATAGAAATCCTTTTCCCAAGATCTGATTCAGGAATATAGAATTCCTTTCTGTACCAGCCAACACTTACGTCCGGGAAATTTCTGCCAATAGCCTTATATCCGTGACTATGACTTCCTTTGGAATCGAAGGCTTGTTCTACTGCCCAGTCGTGAGGCAAATCAAGAACTCTCCAGGCTCTGTCGTCGAAATTGGCAGCAGCCGGGCCATCACCATAACCTGCCTTTGCAAAAAATGAAAAGTATGCTGTCCCATGAGAGAAATCTTTTACGGCATCTGAAGGATAACCATAAGCAAACTTCCAGGATTCATCAAAAAGAATCTTTTCTCTTTGGTTAATATCAGCTTTTACATTAAGAGAAAAAATAATCAGCAGGATGCAAATTATACATTGAAATACATTTTTCATAGTACGGATTTTGATTTAATTCAAATATAAAGGGAAGAATTTAAAAGGTGAATATGATAAATGTTATTCGAAACATTTAGTACATTATTTGAAAACATTTAGGGCAAACTTTATCTTATTAGCTTTATTCAATTTTAAAATTGATTTTTTTCACAACATTTTATTAAAATTAATACTTTTATGAAACATTAAAAAGGGAATGACATGTTCAACAATAAGACAATAGTATATACCTCCGGAACTTTCGATATGTTTCATATTAATCATTTAAAAATGATTAATTATTCCAGGGGACTTGGAGATATGCTAATCGTTGGAGTAAGTACAGATGAGTTGGTTTCATCTTACAAGGCGCCTCCGATTATACCTTTTTCAGAAAGGTTTCAGATAATTGAAGCAATAAAAGGTGTTGATATTGTTATTCCTCAACACACACTTGACCATACTGATATTGTAAAAAAACTGCATATAGATGCTTTTGTTGTTGGCGATGACTGGTGGGGGAAGTATGATTATCTTGAAAATTTAGGAGTAAAAGTGTTTTATTTCCCATACGGCAACGGAATTTCTTCTTCATCTTTGAAGAAGACCATATATGAGACATATGACCAAAGGCTTCAGGCCGAGCAAAAGGCAAAACCAGTCACTATAAAGAAAAATGAGTAAATCGGCTCTTGTTACAGGAGGGACCAAGGGTATTGGCAAAGCTGTAAGCTCCCGTCTGTTAAAAGAGGGATGGGATGTAATTGTGAATTATTCTCATGATGACACAGCAGCTGAAAACACATTAGAAGAGTTTAATACCTTATATCCTGACAGGGTTTCTTTATTAAAGGCAGATATTTCTGATCTTAACAGTATTCAGGTTATTCATGATTTTATACAAGAAAGAGGAATCTTTTTAGATGCTGTAGTTTTAAATGCAGGTCTTACTGATCGCTCTGATTTCAAAAGTCTTAATATTGATGATTGGAATAAGGTTTTTACTGCCAATGTTCATTTTCCTGTTTTCCTTCTGCAGAAATTATATACCTGTATAAACCCGGGAAGCAGTATTACTTTTACCGGTTCACTAATGGCAATTCAACCTCATTCTGTATCTTTGTCTTATGGAGTGACCAAAGCTTCGGTTCATGCGCTTGTTAAAAACCTTGTGAAGTTTTTTGAGGAAAAGGGAATAAGGGTAAATGGAGTAGCACCGGGATTTGTGGAATCTGAATGGCATAAGAATAAGCCTCAGGAAATTAGGAATAACATTACATCGAAGATCGCTCTTAAGAGATTTAGTGAAACCGACGAAATTGCGGATGTATTTTATATGTTGATTGAAAATAAATATATTAACGGAGAAATTATTGTTTGTGATGGTGGGTACTGTTATAAATGATTACTTACTATACTTTTTAAAAGATGGAGAATAAAACAACTTTTTCATTCAAGGATTCTCTAAAGTCCTGGGATACAGAAAATATACTTGACCGGGTTTTTTATCGTCCGATAGGTTATAAGGTGGCAAAAGCGCTTACTTCGACCTCAATCACTCCAAATACAGTAACAGTCATCTCGATATTTATAGGGATGATAGGGTGCGGATTATTTTATCCTAAAGATATATTGTGGATAAATCTTGTAGGTTTTTTACTTCTTGTTATAGCTAACATACTTGATTGTGTTGATGGCCAACTTGCCAGGATGACCGGAATTAAGTCTGAAATAGGACGTATACTGGATGGCTTTTCCGGGGATATGTGGTTTATTGTTTTTTATCTGGTATTGACATTCAGGCTTATTAATTTTGAAGGATGGGGTTGGTGGACTATCCTGATTGCCCTTGCTTCAGGAATGTCGCATTTCGCGCAGGCAGGAATAGTCGATCTGTACAAGACATTTCATCTTCACATGTTGAGAGCTGGGAAAAACAGCGAATTTGAGACCTCTAAACAGATTCTTGCCAAGTACAAAAGCTTTTCATGGAAAGATGAATTGGTAGTAAAATCATTCTTCAGGCTATATTACTATTACACAATAATTCAAGAATTAAGGACACCAAAGCTTCATCATTATGCAAAGGCTCTTAATGAAAAATATTCTGATGGAATACCCGAAGAAAAGATTTCAAAATTCAGGGAAAAGAGCCTAAAACTGATGCCTTTATTAGATTCTTTCACTTTTAATTCCAGAAGTCTTTTAATATTGTTAACTTTATTGGTAAACATTGAATGGATATATTTTGTAGTGGAAATTTTTATTTTAAATCCGCTGGTTTTTATAGCTATCAGGAAGCATGAGAAAATGTGTTCTGAATTTGAGAAAGATTTATTGAATTAATATATTATTTCTTGAGAAAAAGTTTGTTCAGTGATGATGAGATTGGCAATTTATCTCCATTATTCAGGAGCAAAGCCGGTTTAAAATTAGCAAGGACAATTATGAGTATTATTGAACTTGATAAGGTAAATGCCTTATATGAAAGATGTTCAACAGATACCGGACCACATTTCGCTGACAATCTTTTAAAGGACGTAGGAGTTAATTATAGCGTTGGTAATATTGAAAGATTAAAAGCTCTCCAGGAAGGACCTTTCATTTCAGTTTCTAATCACCCTTATGGAGGCATCGATGGAATAATGCTAGTTGATCTCCTGGGAGGTTTCCGATCCGACTTCAAAATCATGGTTAATAATCTTCTGTCAATGATTGAAGCAATGGATGAAAACTTTATTTCTGTTTTACCTAAAAGAGGTAATAAAGCCCCGGATACAAGGTCTAATATACAAAGCATAAAAGAAACACTTACACATATTAAAGCTGGACATCCTGTTGGGTTTTTCCCATCAGGAGCTGTATCCTTATTGAGATTAAAAGATTTTCGCATTAGAGACAGGCAATGGCAGGAAAGTATTTTAAAAATAATCCATTCGGTTAAAGTTCCTATTGTACCAATAAGGTTTTTCGATAGAAATTCAACTTTATTTTATTTGTTGGGGTTGATAGACTGGAGGATACGACAATTCAGAATGCCCCATGAGGTCTTTAACAAAAGTAACAGGAACGTTCGTATAGGAATTGGAAATATTATCACTCCGGAAGAACAATCGGCTTTTAAAGATGCCCGATCACTTGGTAACTATATTTATAGTGAGATATATAAGATGCCTCTCCCAGATAATTTTATACCAAGGTCACAAATAGACTTTAATTCTAAAAGTTTATCAGCTTGATTTAGCCTTTCCTTTTCCTTTAGTTATTAAAAATGATGCTATAACAAGATAAAGCATACAAAAAAGGATTATTGCCAAAGCTCCTCTTTGCCCTAAAGAATCAGCCATTAAGCCCATAATCGGCGGGAAAATAGCTCCTCCGGCTATGCCCATAATCATTAAACCTGAAATCTCATTGGCTCTGTCAGGAAATTTCTGAAGTGCTATAGAGAAAATAATGGAAAAGATATTCGCAATTGAAAAGCCTATTATTGCTACTGTAATAAAAATGTTGACAGGATTCTTTAGAAATATCATGGCAACTAAAGCTGCTATAGCTATTAGAATACTTATTCTGAAAAATAATTTAGGTGAATATTTAGCCAGTAATATTGAGCCAATTAAAGCTCCAGCAGTTCTGGCTGCAAAATAAACACTTGTTCCTATTCCTGCTTTTTCAATTACCATTCCTGATCTTTCCATCAGAAATTTAGGAGTTACAGTATTCATTCCTACATCTACACCTACAACAAAAAGAATTCCCAGAAACAAAATCAATATTGTACCATTACCTAAAAGTTTTAATGATGATGAAATAGTTGTTGTCTGAATATTTTGTTTGCTTTCTTCAATTGGAGTAAATATTAGCCATAATGTTGAGATAAATGTTATTACGGCAAAAAGGGGAAACATAAGTTTCCAGTTGCCCATTGCCAATGCAGAGAAACCTGCGATTATAGGTCCAAGAAATGAAGATATGGCTTTAATGAATTGTCCGAATGTTAAAGTACTGGTAAGTTTTTCAGGGCTTACAATATTAGAAATGAGTGGATTCAAAGAAACCTGAAGTATTGTATTTCCAATTCCAAGGAATGCAAATGCAATGAGGATTATTATAAAATTATATGAAATTAATGGAACTAAAAGTGCAATTATTGTAAATGCCATACTGATTAGTACAGTATTTTTTCTTCCTATTTTATTCATCAGTAAGCCTGTTGGTACTGAGAAAACTGCAAACCAAATAAATACCATTGAAGGAAGCAGATTGGACATTGAATCGCTTAAGGCAAAATCCTTTTTCACAAAGCTTGTTGATATTCCAACTATATCAACGAATCCCATAATGAAGAATCCGAATAATACCGGCAGTAACTTGTTTAAAGACTTATTGGACGACATATTCTACATCTTTTTTAATACATCCTTTATTTTTATCCAGTAATCTTCATCAATCATCCTTGCACTCCCAATTATTGTAGCATCTTCTTTTAATTTTGATAATCTGATTTCAGCTTTAACCCTGTTTTTTTTAAGAGAAATTTCAAAATAGGGACCAAATAATTGATAAGCTGATGATATGTTACCTCCGATTACCAATACATTTGTGTCAAACATTATTAGCCAGGGACTAATAAATTCTCCCATATTTCTTCCGTATTCAACAAACAAAAGTTTTGCATCGTCATTTTTTAATGCTTCATCGGCAATAGCTTTTACTCCATCTGCATTTTTACCTGTTTCTTCCTTATAACGTTTGATAAACCATCTGGTAGAGAAGTAATCATCAGCAATTCCTTCTTTATATGGAATATGCCATATACATCCTAATGCTGGGATGTCATCTCCTTCAACAACAGGAACTCCGGCACTTATAAAAGCTGAACCAAAGCCTGTGCCCAAAGTAATTGAAACACTATGATTAACATTGGAAGAACTGCCTAACCATGCTTCACCAACAGCAAAGGCAGAAGCATCATTCATAAAGCGTAAAGGGATGTTTATTCCTAATCTACTGATAAGTTCTTTTGAAACATTAACCCCATTCAAATTGTAGTATTTTTCAACGAGCTCAAAACGTGCAATTCCGGTATCGTATTCAAAAGGACCCGGCATTCCAAATCCTATTCCTCCAATTTTATCTATTCCAACTTTATTTGCTGTCTCTAGTAAAACTCCAGCCCACTTGTCAAGTATTTCATTGGCATCGGCTTTATTGTTTACTTCAATATTCTGGCGGCTTTCACTTATTATTAAGCCATTAGCGATGTCTACTACAGCACATGATATATGACTCCCTCCAATATCAACACCAATAGCATAATTCTTCATGTCAATGTTTCATAATTGGTTAGCTGTATAAACTTAACGAAAAAAAGGTTAACAAGCATTATGCTGTTAACCTTTTTGATTTTTTTTTAACATTACAGTTGACTATTCCTTAATCAATTTTCCTATTTGTGTTTTACCATTATCACCTGTAATCTTAATAATGTAAAGTCCCTTATTTAAAGAACCGATGTCATAATCCCGGTCTTCTGAATTGTATTCAAATGTTTTTTGAGCTTCACCATGAATATTCAATATTTCTATTTTCCCAGATTGCTGACCTTTAATATTAAAATAATTATAAGCAGGATTTGGATAAATTCTTAATAGTTCTGATTCTTCCAATTCTTTATTGTTTACAGTATTTATTTTAGCATGCTCAAATTCCCTTGTCGACAGAATAATATACTCCCCAGGTTTTAATGCAAAATCCATTTTGGATGAAGAAATTGACACTGAACTTCTTTTGAAATAATCATACCAAACACCTGTTTTCGGGAATTCAATATTTAAAACTGTTTCCTCCAACGCAAAGTTCCCTGCAATTACTACGTAGTTCTCACCATCATTCAATTTGTAAATCTTTTGTGCTCCCGAAAGTGAAAGACTGAAATCATCAGAGCTGAACTCACTATAGTTATTCTTTAAGAAGTTTAAATCAGCGTATACTCTGAATAACTCAGATCTTTTAGCATCATTTGTATATTCCCAAACTGTTGGTTTAATTGAAAGCCTGCACCCATCATTTACACTCCCGTCTTCACATGTATTAATTGAATAATCGTATCCAAGTTCACCGAACTGCCATATCATCTTTGGTCCCGGAAGTGGTAAATGAAAAACAGCATTGATTTTCATTCTGTCGATTGCAGTTTGTAATTCTTTTGTGTTGTAATCTCCAAAAGAATTTCCCCAGGTAAGGCATTTATAGGTAAGTCGTTCTTCATCATGGCTTTCCTGATATGTTACAAGATTGGGTTTATTCCAGCCTCTTTTTGAATATACCCCATTTGAAAGGTCTGAATTACTGTTCTGTACATAACCCATTGCTGCTTCACCATAACTCCAGTTCATATTGCCCCATAACATCAGGCCATACTCCGCAAGTTCTTTTTCTTCAGAATTATCTGCCAGATGCTCGCATATTACAAGTGCTCCGGGTTTCCTTTCCCAGATTTCGTCAGCCATTCTTTTTAAAATAGTTATTCTTGAAGCATCATAAGCCCATCCATCTCCTGACGTATTTGTGAATCCTTTAGTAAAGTCAAATCTAAAACCATCAATATTGAATTCATTGAGCCAATAGCTGTTTACACTGTCGACAAATTCTCTGGTTGCCTGACTTTCATGATTGAAATCGTAACCCCAATAGTATGTCTGATTGGGAGAAACGGTATTGTACCATGGATTATCACCTGAAGGTGAGCTTTTTGAATTATCCCAGTACATCCTGACCAATGGACTTTGACCAAAACTATGATTTAGCACCATGTCGATGATAACTGCAATGCCTCTTTTATGACACTCATCAATTAACTTTTTTAAATCATCCTTAGTCCCGTAATATTTATCAGCTGCAAAATAAAAAGACGGATTGTAACCCCAGCTGTTATTGCCTTCAAACTCGTTTACAGGCATTAATTCCAGAGCATTAATTCCTAAATCCTTGAGGTATTCCAACTTTTCTATAACTGCACTATATGTTCTTTTATCAGTAAAATCCCTGACTAAAAGTTCATATATAACTAACTTCTCTTTATCAGGAATCAGAAAGCTATCAGCTTCCATCTGATAATTCTTTTGTCCTGTTTGAATTACAGTAATTATCCCTTCTGCTTTTCCTTCCGGATATTTATACAGTCCGGGATAAACAGATTCGGGAATATCTTTGTCATTCCACGGATCGCTGATCTTTTCTGAATAAGGATCCGCAATATTTATGCTTCCATCTATAAGATATTGAAATCCATACTCCTTATTTTTTACTAATCCACTGAGCTGAATCCAAAAGAAATCATTATCCTTTTTCATTTGATAATTGTTCATTGGCTTCCAATCATTGAAATCGCCTAAAACAATTACGTTTTCTTTT
>CAYUEI010000040.1:12291-17776 GCA_964443445.1 uncultured Prolixibacteraceae bacterium
TACAGATTTATATTGACTTCAGAGCTGGTAACAACTTTAAAATCAACTGTGCTGTTTATTGAATATATTGAATTCCTTGCAGGAGATTGCAGATCGATGTTAAGGCCTGAAATGTAAACCAGAACGAAAAGATCATTTGTTTGTTTACTTCCATCAGATGAGCGAAATACAAATGACATGTTTATTATTTTCTCTGATGCATCAGCCTTATAAAACGATTTAATATCAGGAGTTATCAGTAATTCATATTTACCTTCACCTATATAAGTAAGCTTTGGTTGAACAGTGTTATCATTCCAGTTGCCAATTACATGTTGCCAGTCTCCTTTGCCTTCAACTCCAATACCCGTGTGGGCATAAAGGTCACCGGTGTAAAAACCCAGCCGGCTTTCTGATTTGGAATCAAATATAATTTTCACTTCCTGATTGGAAATCGGAAATTCAGGAAGGCTGGAAATCTGACCTTTACTTATTGTAGAAAGTAAAATAAGCCAAAGAAATGTGATATAATAGAATATTTTCATTTTGTTATATTTCAGAATTCAATTCAATATTTTTTATTTGTCTTCAAGCAAGCTTATTGCAGTTCCTCCTCCGGGTGCCAGACTAAGATTAAGCAATGTTTTACTTGTAACTTCTATTTTATTAATCTTATATGACACCGGATTTAATTTCCAATCAGCATTTTCTCCATCTGCATAAATTGTAGCCATGTATCTTTTATTTTCAGGAAGAAAATTGAAATTTAATTCCATACTTCTGGGGTTCTCATCTGTAATTGCTCCAATAAACCAGTTATCAGAATTTCTGTCTTTTCGGGCTATAGTTACAAAATCACCTATTTCCCCGTTTAAAACTTTTGTTTGTTCCCAAATTACAGGGACATCACGAATAAATTGAAATGCAGGATGACCCTTGTAGTTTTCAATAAGATCAGCAGCCATTTGGATAGGAGAATTTATCACTACGTATAATGCAAGCTGATGAGCTAATGTGGTGTTTACCTGATTGTCGGGCTTATGTGGCTTCAGACTGATATTAAATATCCCCGGAGTGTAATCCATAGGTCCGGCAAGCATAGTAGTAAAAGCAAGTATTGTTAAATGTTCCGGAGGATTGCCCCCATCAGGCGACCATGCATTAAATTCCTGTCCCCTGAAAGTTTCACGGGATATGAAATTAGGATAAGTCCTTCTTAAACCTGTATCCTTAATAGTTTCATGAGCATCAACTGCAATATTATATTTTGCAGCTGTTTCAATAACCTTCTGGAAGTGATTTATCATCCATTGCCCCTGATGATATTCTCCCTTAGGAATTATTTTTCCAACATAACCTGTTTTCACTGAATGAATACCTAAGCTTTTCATTAATGAATAAGCAGTATCAAGCTGATGTTCATAGGTTTGGGGAGCAGCAGAAGTTTCATGATGCATAATTAATTCTACACCTTTCTCTTTGCCATATTTTACCACTTCTTCAAGATTATAATCAGGATAGCATGTTACAAAATCAAAAACACCTTCCCTGTCTTCAAATCCTATCCAGTGTTCCCACCCTGTATTCCACCCTTCAACAAGCAGGCCTCCCAGATTATTTTCTGATGCAAAATCTATAATTTCCTTAGCATATTTTGTTGTAGCTCCATGCTTTCCGCTTGCCATATCCCAGCTTTTAGTGTTCAAATGCATGTCCCACCATATCCCGGCGTATTTCATCGGCTTTACCCATCCACTAACATCTCCAAGTACATTTGGATCATTAAGGTTAATTATAAGGTCTGATTCAATAAGACCACCAGCAGTTTCAGAAATTTGAATTGTTCTCCAGGGTGTCTCAAAAGGAAGTGATCTCTTAACTTTGTATCCAGTAATATCAGATCCTACAAGAGCACTGGTCATAAGCAAATTTTCTGTATCAATCCTTAATGTCATGCTTGCATAATCAGTAAGGTCGGCTTCATGAAAACTGAGGTATAAGCCCTCATTTGTTTTCATGGTTACAGGGGTGTTTACAGCGTTTTCGGGGATATAAGTCTGGGCAAGGGCAGGGTGACCTCTCTTGCTTGTTGCATCAATCTTAGAAAAGGAGGTAGTGTTGTATAAGTGTTCATATATATCCCAGTCGCCCGGTATCCACCAACAAGTATGATTACCGGTTAATTTGAATTCTGTTTTTTCATCGTCTATAATAAGCGCTTCAATATTCTTATTTTCAGGAAATTCATATCTGAATCCTATACCATAATTATATATTCTAAACTGAATATTGAAGTTGAAGTTTGTATTTTTTTGTTTTAGATTTAATGAAAGGGAATTATAGGTATTGTCTACAGTTTTTTTCTCACCCCAGGGCATTTCCCACTTTTCAGAAAAAGATGATTTTTCTGTTTTTTCAATTTCAATATTTTCTGTTAATGAAGTAATATCCTTTAACTCAAATCCCATTTTGGAGTCTTCTATTACTGTTTTGTCTTTGAATATGACTTTATAAATAGGTTGTCCTGTGTTGCTAACAGAAAAGCAAACCTTTAAATTCCCATCAGGTGAAGTCTGTGTTATTTTTTCACTCTTGTCGGAACAGGAGAAGAACAAATAAGTAATTAGGATTAAGAGAATATTGTTTTTCATTTTTAATTAATTGATGATTTATAAACCTTAATTGATAAAAACAGCGTATCCGGGTTTAAGGATACGCTGTTTACTGGTAATTCGCATATATCAAATCTTCATCAGTATAGCTGATAAAGGTTTCTTTTTAACATTCTAATAAACCTTAAACCTGATAGTATTGACGTTTGAATATAAGTCATCTACTACCGGACTTACGGTTGAAATAACTCTTACTTCAATCTCAGGATTATCTCCGGCAGCGTATTTGAGCTTTTTAACCGCACCGTTAAACCTGTCAACTGAATAGATAAATGAATCTACTTCAGCAGTACCAAGCTTAACCGGCTTGGCAAAATTGTTACCTAGTTTATCTATCTGGACAGTATAACTATAAATTGCGCTGAACCCATAATCAGCATTTGTCCATTTAAAATTGAAAGGTAAACTTGCGTTTTCTGCAGTATATTCATAAACTTTTCCGTTTGCAGGCTGAGTTAATGCAGGTGGTACAGGATTACTCGAGATCTGTACAAGCTCCTTTTCTTCACAAGAAGATAAAAATGAAAGGAGCAAAACTGACAGAATTAAACTATATATTTTTTTCATTGTAATAAGTTTTATCTTTTAATTATAACCTTCGTTTTGTTCCAAATTTGGATTTGCCATAAGATCAGTGTCGGGAATTGGGAATAAGTCTCTGTATGAATCAGTTGATACTCCTGTGGCGGCTTTCCCTTTCCATTGCCACAGATATGCATCACCAGTAAACATTCCAAACCTTATAAGGTCTGATCTGCGGTGACATTCCCAGTATAACTCACGTCCTCTTTCATCAATGATGAAATCAAGTGTAAGTTCTGCATCACTGATATTTCCGGATGCATTACCATAAGCTCTTTCTCTTATGGCATTAACATATTCAAGGGCTTTGATCCTTGAACCTCCTGAGCCTCCTCTTAATACAGCTTCAGCGTACATTAAATAAGCATCTGATGTACGTAAGAACGGGAAGTCTGTACTTGAAAAGTTTCCATTTGGATTTTCAGCTTCACCACCGCTAGATGTGATATTTTTGAATTTAATTACACCAATTCCTTCAGTAAAGTTGTCAGGATTTGTTATTTCCCATTTCCAGTTAGCAGGATTGAAATAAAATGATGCTCTTTTATCCGGTTTAGTTGAAAACATAAAATCAGAATCGCTGATATCATTTTCAGTTATATCAAACAAGCTCACAAATTCTCTTGTTGCACGATTTCCTCCCCAGCCTCCGCTGATACCTGTTGCACTTAAAGGCATATTTCCTCCGGTTGCTGCCTGAATGATAAAGGTAGTTCCGTAATCCTGGGTGTTTACTCCGTCAAAACTTAACGGGAAAATGATTTCAGGACTCTGATTATTATCTGCACAGAATATTCTTGAGTAATTAGGATCAAGAGTATAAGGTGAAGAAATAACTTTGTTCAGATAGGTCAATGCATCTGTATATCTTTCCTGTCCGGTGTAAACCTTAGCATTCAGATACAATTTCGCAAGAAGCATCCATGCTGCTACTTTATCTACTCTTCCGTATTCATTAGCCTTTGGATCAGCTAACTCTGTTTCAAGTGACTTAAGCTCATTTTCAATGTAAACAAACAATTCAGCTCTTGAAATTTGCTTTGGAGAAAATGCACCGGGTTTATCTTCTTCAGTTACAAAAGGAACATTGCCAAAATTATCAATTGCATGCCAGTATGAGAAAGCTCTAAGGAAGCGGGCTTCAGCATTGAATAATTTTAAATTTGCCTGATATGAACCTGTAACCTGAGGTATTTTATCATTAGAGTTTCTGATAAATTCATTACAGAATGAAATACTCAGAAATATTCTTGAATAGAATGTCCTGATAAATTCATTTGTATTCGGCGACCATACCTGATAATGAAGATCTTTTATTGTTCCGTCATTCCATGCACATATTGCTTCATCAGTTGTCAACTCCTGAGTGTTGAAAAAGAGCCTTAAGTAGTTGGAGAAACCTCCGTCCAATCCTGAAATATCAAGATCCTCTTTTGTTTGACCATATAGTGCATACGATCCGTAGCATTTTGCAAGTGCCTGTTTGTAAGAAGTTTCATCTACAAATACTTTATCAGCAGTTGCAATATTAGGATCGATAGGAACTACATCCAGGTCATTGATACAGCTCGACATTACTAATGTTAAAGCTGCTATTGCAATGTATATAAATTTATTTCGTTTCATACAGATCTTTTTTTTAATTAAAATTCAAGTCCTATACCTAATACTATAATTCTTGGCCTTGGATAGATATTGTTATCTATTCCTCCGTCAACTTCTGGATCAAGTCCGGTATATTTAGTAATTACAAAAGCATTCTGGACTGTAAGACCTACATGACCTTTGAGCTTTTCTGTAAATAGCTTGTTAAAACTGTAACCTACACTTATATTATCCATCCTGAAAAATGATCCGTCTTCAAGGTAGAAGTCTGACCAGTATTCTGTTGAATTGAAATTTGTACGGTATACTGATTTTGGAATATTGCTGGCATAACCCGATTGGTTATATACGTTTTCAAATACTGCAAGATTAGATGCGTTGTTGTTATATACTACATTACCAATGCTTAATCTTCCATTAAATGAAAAATCAAAGTTTTTGTAATTCAATTTTGATGATATGCCTAAAAGATAATCAGGAGAAGGCTTGCCTGCAAAATATTTCTGTGAAGTCATCCCTGTGCCAACACTTCCTTCGGTTTTTGAATTGTCAACATAAAGAGCTTCGATAGGCTTCATATCTGCATCGTAAACCTGCTGGAATAATAGGAATGAATTTGCTGGATGTCCAACACTGTTCATCTGAAC
>CAYUEI010000041.1:0-17414 GCA_964443445.1 uncultured Prolixibacteraceae bacterium
GATATCATCGAATCTATTCATCATTTTAAATTTAAACCTGCAAATGTAGATAAAATTGATAACAACTCATAAACGTATTCTTAATTGAAACTTTATGTCTGTCTTATGATTGTTTTTTATTTCATTGATGCCGGAACCTGTTTTAAGAATTTCATCAGAATATTGAGTTCTCCCAGCCTTCAAATAAAGAGTGAAATTTTCAGTTATTTTATACTTCAGGTTTATGTAAAATCTAATTCCTTTATTCTGAAAGGCCGGAATGTAATTGTTTGAAGGGATATCACTCTCAAACATGTAAATTCTTGAATCATAATCATCAGTATTAAAAATTGAGGCACTTATCGAGGCAACTAATTTGTTTTTTAAAAACGACGTTTTGGCATAAGTCATGATTAACCATCCCGATGATGTACTGCTATTTTTATTATATGAAGATATTTCTCCCCTGAGATTAAGAGAAATTAATTCTATTGGAGACCAGTTATATTGGAATCTTATTTTTTGATTTATTGTATTAATATCCTTTTTTATTGCGTTTTGCTCATCAGGTATTGATTTATTTGAGATTTCTTCTTTAAATCTCAATGAAAATTTTAATTCAGGACTTATTGTGTATTCAACATTAACCCCAAAATCAGTTCCTGAAGTCAGATTTGATGCATTATATTCCGGCCAGTATGATTTATAAAAGTCAATGTATCCCGAAAGTTTACTATGTGGAATTGGAGTCCATAAAAACGTTGTAAGTATTCCGGATTCATTGTTTAATCCGGATTCTGAAATTGAATTTCCCCCTATTGAATGAAATTTTTTTGAGTAACTTCTATATAATAATGAAAAACCAATTTCACCCGACGGGTTAGATTCCATACCTGCAATTATTGATAAGCCTCCTGATTTACTGATAGCTGCTTCTCCAAAGAAATTTGTTTTTTTTGTTATGAACAAAGCATCAGTACTTAAATTGAAATTATTATCGCCTTTGAATTTGAATTTATTATATAGTTTTTCTTCAGGTTCAATAGGTAAATTGAATTTCTGGTAAACAAAATTCAACCCTGCTTTAAATTTGCTCTTACTAATAACAGTACTAAATCCGGTAGTGAATGAATTGAGTTTCTTTTCATCAAAAATTTCAGAATCAGTACGATGATATCCTGATGTTTTTAATGAAGAAACATTTATGTAGTTACCTGAAGAATCTAAATCCGAAAGATTAGCATCTATATTTTTTTCTGAAACGAACATAAGCATATTGTAATCTCCTTTTTCAAGTTGAACTGAGGTGCCTCTCAAAAAATTATTCTCATCAGATGAAGAATATGGTTTTATCCCCTGTCCGCTAAATCTGAGAGAAATTGATTCAGATGATTTTCTTTTTCCATATCCGGCCCACATTATTGCTCCCTGACCAAGCTTAACCTGATAATCACCTACAATAATTCTTTTTATAATATTTTGTCCGTTCCAGCATAGATGTCCGGAATAAAAATCAAATCCTTGCACGTTACTTCCTTTGAAAAATTCTTCTCCGGAATCATTTTCAGTTGTTATTCCTGCTGAAAATATTTCTCCTTTTTTGAAACTATATTTCAAAAAGAGCTTAGGTCTTATGCCCCGAAACTGTTTTTCTTCGAATCCTTTTGACTCTTCTAAAGTGTATTGAGTCCTTAAATTAACTTCGTTTCTTGAAATATTATTCACTATGGGTTTTAATTCACCTGCATATATAAAATTAGTAAGATCATTTATGAGATTAGTATTGAACCCATCTATTCCAATTAATTCAAAGATCGTATAAATATTTCCAACGTTATTTCTATATAATATCAAATTTTCAATCTGGTATGCAGTAAGTAAGTTAAGATCTTCTAATTCTTCTTTAGTTGCTGTATTCAAGTTAATTGGATTCTCAGCTGTTTTTTCCAGATTATCAATAAACGCAGCCATATCGTCATTTTCTTCTGAAACCCCGGAATAAGTTTCTGCAATACGCTCTATGATATCATTTTTCAATACTGTGTTTTGTGCCCTGGAGAATGAAAAATTGAAAACAAAGAGTAGTAAAATGGTTATATAAAGCAGTTTCATCACTTTGTGAAAGTTAAAGTTATAGAAGGACATAACCCGGGAACAGGATAGTAAGCAAATGAAAAATCCAACTTACAGGAAGCTCTTTTTAAACCTATTCCTCCATATAAAGAAAACGGATTGCTGTTTATCCCTCCTCTGATAATAATTTCTTTCCAAACCCTGCTTTCAATACCTGCTTTTAAGTTTAGGTTGTTCTTGCTATTATATTCTGCTTCAAGTGCAACAATAAAATATTCGCTGTATTTTGTATGAAAGCCTCCTCTAATGCAAATGTTTTCTAAGGAATTATTATCGTTTTTGGAAAACATTAGATTATAAGGGTTTGAAATATGAAATCCACACGAAGTTTTATCCGAGAATTGATATATTATCCCTAACTCTATTCCGGTTTCGCACGAAATATTTTTATTGTTTTCTGAATAACAAGAAGAAAGGAAGTTTATTTGTAATCCTGATAATAATTTTTTGGTGAGTTTTTTAGAATAGGCAAATGCAATCCTCGAATTGAAATTTTGAATGTTACCCGAAAAATCAGAATGTATAGCAAAATTCCCTGCAGCACTAGGTGCCGCAAATAAAAGATTTAAAGAATTAATATTACTTATCAGAAACCGGTTTTCACAATTTATCAGAAATTGAATGCTATTTATTTCAGAGAGACCTGCCTGATTGTGAAATGCAGATGTTAACCCGGTTCTGCTGATATATGTATTCCCCATTCCTGTAGCATCACTGCCTTTCGAGAAATAAAAATCATTTGGGAATGTATTAAGGGAATATATAGTAATAATAAAGAGGGATATGATTTTTTTCATATTCAATTAATTTGGGGGTGGTAAGAAGTAAAATTAAAATATTCTTAAAAAAAAGCTAATTAGTTTTAAATCTGAACTTAACATTAGCAAGTTCATTGTTTGCCTTTACAATTTTATCTTTCAACGATTCTTTATATGCTGTAACTTTTATAGCTATTTCTGTATCGCTTGTTGCAAGAATCTGAGCGGCCAGTATTGCCGCGTTTAGAGATGCATTAATTCCAACAGTAGCTACCGGAATGCCCGGAGGCATTTGTACAATTGCAAGAAGGGCATCCATACCATCTAAAGATGAGCTTATTGGAACTCCAATTACAGGAACTGTTGTCATCGAAGCTATGACCCCACATAAATGGGCAGCCATTCCGGCAGCTGCAATGATAACTTTAATACCTCTTTCTTTTGCTCCTTTAGCAAATTTTTCTACTTCAGCAGGTGTCCTGTGGGCAGATAATGCATTCATTTCAAAAGGTATCTCAAATTCATCAAGCAATTTTGCTGCTTTCTCCATTATGGGCAAATCGCTTGTGCTTCCCATGATAATACTTACAATTGGTGTCATCCTATTATATTTTCAATTTTAAGTTTTTGTTTTTAATTCAAAAAAGTTCAATATTTGAATATATGCTCAATTATTTGTAACTTAATTTGCAACAAATTTACAAAAAGATGAGTCGAATTAAACTTGTTGACCGAGAATTTGAAAAATTCATTTACCAAGCCGAAATTAAGTCTGCAATTTCTAAGATCGCTGAGAAAATTAATAATGATTTGAAAGGTGAGGATGTGCTTTTTATTTGCATCCTGAATGGAGCATTTATTTTTGCAGCTGAACTGATGCAGGAGATTGACCTGCCTGAATCAGAAATTACATTCTTAAAACTTTCTTCTTACGAAGGAACAGATACCACAGGTAAAGTGAAAGAGTTAATCGGACTCAACGAACCTATCGAAGGCCGGTCAATTGTGATAATTGAAGATATAATTGATACAGGCACGACGATAGTTAAAGTAATGGAAACTTTAAATAAAAAGAATCCCAAACAAGTTAAGATTGCTGCCCTGTTAGTAAAACCGGGAAAATTTAATGATAAAATGGAAATCCATTACAAAGGAATGGATATTGGTAACGATTTTATTGTTGGATATGGTTTGGACTATAACAGAAAAGGCAGGAATCTTAAAGATATTTACAAAGTTGTAGAATAAAAATTTCAATTTATATCATGCTTAATATTGTACTTTTTGGTCCTCCGGGTGCAGGTAAAGGAACTCAAGCTGACATCCTTATCGACAAATTTGGTTTATTGCATATTTCAACAGGCGATTTATTGAGATTTGAAATAGCTAATTTGACTGAACTGGGTATCAGGGCTAAAAGTTTTATTGATAAAGGTGAACTGGTTTCTGATGAAATTGTAATTGATATTATTAAATCCAGAATTGAAAGTAGTAAGGGTATTAAAGGGATAATTTTTGACGGATTTCCACGGACTGTTGCTCAGGCTGAAGCTCTTGATATTCTTCTCGATAAGAATGGAACACCTGTTTCAGGAATGATTGCTCTTGAGGTTGATAAACAGGAATTGATAACAAGATTGTTGGAAAGAGGAAAGATATCTGGAAGAAGCGATGATCAGGATATTTCTATTATTGAAAACAGAATTGTTGTTTATAATAATAAAACAGCCCCTTTAATTGAATATTATAAAAATCAAAATAAGTATTATCCGGTTATAGGAGTTGGCACTATTGAAGAGATAGCCGAAAATCTTTCTAAAGTTGTTGAAAAGCTTTAAGTTTCTTTTTTCTTATATTCAAGAGAATAGCCCACTTTGGGTATATTATTTATCTGAATGTCCGGGTCTTCACTTAAATACTTACGCAACTTAACTATAAACACATCAAGGCTCCTTCCGTTGAAGTAATCATTATCCCCCCATATTGAAAAAAGAATGTTATCCCTTTTGACAATTTCTCCCGGAGAAAGGAACAACTGTCTTAATACTTCATTCTCTTTTTTTGTTAGTCTTCTTTCTTTTCCATTTCGACTTAATATCTGGTTCTTATAATCGAAAGTATAACTCCCAATTACAAAATTATCAGTGTTGACAGACTCTTCCGGTTGAATATTATATCTGTTTATTATTGCATTTATCCTGCATAAAAGTTCATCTTCATCAAACGGTTTTGTAATGTAATCGTCAACGCCCAAATTAAAACCCTTGATTTTATCTTGTTTCATTGACCTCGCAGTAAGGAAGATTATTGGTATCGTTTGGTTTTCTGCCCTGACTCTTTGTGCCAGAGAGAATCCGTCTATACCCGGAAGCATTATGTCGAAAATGCAAAAGTCAAAATTACCAGCTTTAAACCCATTTAAACCTGATTCACCATCACGGTATAGCTTAACGTCAAATCCGTTAGACTCCAGAAAATCAACCATGAGAAATCCCAAATTGATGTCATCTTCAACAAGTAATATCCTTGTTCGTTTCATTTCCAAAAGGTATTGTTATTGTAAAAAGTGTGCCTGAATCTTTAGAACTTAAAACTTCAATCTTCCCTTTATATTGTTCGACAATTTTTTTCACATATGTCAGACCTAATCCAAAGCCTTTTACTTTATGTATATCGCCTGTAGATACCCTGTAATATTTGTCGAAAATTTTGGACAGATCCTTAGTGTCAATGCCTATTCCATTATCCTTTACACATATTTCAATGTTGTTTTTTCTGTTTATTGTTGAAATATGAATAATTGGAGCTTCTTTGGAATATTTAAGTGCATTGTCAATCAAATTGGAAAAAATAAGGGTAAAATGGCCGGAAATAGCGTTTATGATGTGAAATTTTGCATTTAAACTATATTCTATTTTCCCGTTTACTCCCTCAAGCCTTGTGCTAAATTCCTTACCTGTTTCTGTTATAATATTATGAAGATTTACTTTTTCATAAAGACAATTATTATCTCCGTTTGATGATACTTCAAGAATGTTTTTTACATGTTTTTCAAGCTTTTCATTTTCTTTTATTATTACTGAAATGTATTCAGGTATCTTCTCGTCTTTATTTGTTATATCTTTCTTTTTAAGCAAATTTGCCGCAAGGCGTATATTAGCAATAGGAGTTTGGAATTCATGTACCATATTGTTTATAAAATCAGAGGTATGCTGTAATTGACGCTTTTCTTTCAGAAACATTTTCAAGGTTATAATGAAGGAAATCATTACAAAAATTACAGCAAATGATGCCAGCAGGAAAGTTCCTTTCATCTGCTTATAAATAAATACTTTTCTGTCGGGAAATTCTAATCTGATTTGTATCCCATTTCTTTCAAGTAATCCATTTAGACTTTGAAGGTAACAATTCTGACTACTCCCTTTTATATTATTAATATCTGCGGAATCAGTAATTTCATATTTGTATCCAAGTTCAATATGATAATTGTGTAGTTTAGAATGAATTATTGAGTCAATCTCTTTAATTGTTTTTTCCTGAGCGATATGATGACAAGGATTTCCACATAGAAAATTTTTCATATTATCACATTTAGGAACCCTTTCACCTATTTCTTCCCGAGCTTCATTCAACGCATTTGCTACAGAACGGTTGAATTCTTTTTCTTCAAGCCTGGCTGCATTCAACAGCCAATAAACTTGAATTGTGATTATTGTAAATAATGCAATAAAAGTTAAGATTGCTAATAAGACCTGACTATCCTGTTTCTTCATATTCACAAAATTAGATATAAAAAGAATATATAATTCAAGTTTAACATCTCATTAACAATTTATAACATCACTATAACGTATTATATTAACTATCAGCCTTACATTTGATGAAAATAAAAAACAATTAAATTTTAAAGTTATGAAAACACAAATTATTATTGCTATTCTTTTATTTGCTGCTCCGTTTTTAATTTCTCCCAAAGTTGCAATGGCAGCTGAGAAATCAACATGTTGTGTTTCAATGGAAGATAAAGATAAAAAGGAGAGCGCAAAAACTGAAGGGTGCACAAGTAAATCTGCATCTGCTGATGCAAAAAAAGAATGTTGTGCAGGTAAAACAGCATCTGCTGATGCAAAAAAAGAATGTTGTAAAAATGCTGAGAAAAAAGGATGTGCTGAAGCTCAGTCTTCTACAGTAAAGAGTGGACAATGTGCCGAAAAAGAAAAGAAATGCAGTGAAGCAAAGAAATAATGCTGTAAGTCAAAAGAAAATAAAAAGTAATACCAGGAATTATAGAAGTTTTAAAGGACGAATATTTTTTTTCATTAGTTGATTAGTGTTTCTTTTTCCGGTTGTTTATTTATTTTGGAAAGGATTACATAGGTGCCTGCAAATATTATCAGTTTTATTCTAACTGAGATTTGCAGGCAATTTTATTTCTATTTGTGAGGTTCTTAAGCTTAGTTTTTTTATTCCATTTTTTTCAGTGATATATTTACTGATTCCGAAAATTTTATTGTACAGGATTCTGAAAAATAAAAGCAAATTTCATTAAAAGAAGTACTCTAAACAAACTCTTCAAATTGCTACCACATCCGTACCTGATCCGTACCACATCCGTATCAAACACCATAAGGGAGGATGGCTTATGGTGTTTGATAGGTATTTGGTACGTAGGAGGTATTATGGAATTGTACATTTACTAATTATAAAATGAGCTCCAAAAAGCCATTAGTTCAATTGTCTGTTTATGAAAGAAGCACACTTTTTTATTCGACTTCCCTTATTTGCTGATACCCTATGAATTGCTACATTTGCAGAAAAAAAATTAATGGCAGATACAAATTTTGTTGATTACGTTAAGATATATCTGAAATCAGGGAACGGTGGACCCGGATCAACTCATCTGAGGCATGAGAAATTCGTCATGAAAGGTGGCCCTGATGGTGGTGACGGAGGCAGAGGCGGTCATATTATTCTGAAAGGAAATGCTCAATTATGGACGCTCCTTCATTTAAAATATAGAAAACATATTTTTGCCGGCCATGGAGAGTCGGGGGGTAGACAATGCAGTACAGGAGCTGACGGTGAAGATATTTATATAGAAGTTCCTCTGGGGACTATCGTAAAAGATGCAGAAACAGAGGAGTTTATAATGGAAATCACTGAAGATGGAGAAGAACAGATATTAATGAAGGGTGGTCGGGGAGGACTAGGAAATACTAATTTTAAAACTTCTACTTTACAGACACCCCGTTTTGCTCAACCCGGAGAACCGTTAGTAGAAGGTTGGCGAATATTGGAACTGAAGATCCTTGCAGATGTAGGCCTGGTTGGATTTCCAAGTTCCGGTAAATCAACTCTTTTATCTGTGGTGTCAGCAGCTAAACCCAAAATTGCCGATTATCCGTTTACCACTCTTGTTCCTAATTTAGGTATTGTTGGTCATCGCGATAATAAATCATTTGTCATGGCAGATATACCCGGTATAATTGAGGGAGCGCATGAAGGCCGTGGACTTGGATTAAGATTTCTGAGACATATTGAGCGTAATCCTGTTTTGTTGTTTATGGTGCCTGCCGATAGTAAGGATCATTTAAAGGAATATAATATTCTTCTTAATGAATTAAAGGAGTATAATCCTGAGTTGTTAGATAAGCAGCGATTGCTTGCTATTTCAAAGGCTGATTTGCTTGATGATGAATTAATGAAAGAAATAAGTAAGGAATTTAAAGGCATTCCTCATATTTTTATATCTTCAGTCACGGGTTTTAACATTACAAAACTGAAAGATAAAATCTGGCAGATACTTAACGGGTAAAATAAAATGCTATGCCTGAATGGATTAATAATATAGACACTGATATATTTCTTAGTTTAAATGGTATTCATTCTGCTTTTTTTGATGCATTCTTTACTATTGTAACTAGTTTGCAGGTTTGGTTTCCTTTGTATTTTTTAATCATTTTTATACTAATAAAAAGGTATGGCATTTCCGGGGTTTGGATAGTTGTTTTTTTTATTCTGGCAGTTACTATCAGCGACCAGACTTCAGGACTAATAAAAGATTTAGTTCAACGATTGAGACCATCGCAGGAGCCATTGCTACAGGGTAAGGTTCACACCCCGCTTGGAATTGGCGGTTTATACGGATTTGTATCAGGCCATGCCACTAATGTTTTTTCAATAACTGTTCTTATAAGTTTAATTGCCCGAAATAAGTGGGTTACACTAATGTTTTTATCCTGGGCAATAATTGTTTCTTATTCAAGAATATATGTAGGAGTTCATTATCCTTTTGATATAATATGCGGAGCAATTTTAGGGGGATTGATAGGATGGGGAATCTATAGCCTTCTTCGACTTTTTGATGCAAGATTTCAGCGAAATGGTATTTATAAACGGGGACGTTGGAATAGAGAAGAGGCTATTCAATTATTAATTGCTTTTGTTTTTATTTTCTGCACTATAATATTTACTTCCGGAATAATAAACAAATACTATCTCTAAAACTGATGTATGAATTCTTTAAAAGATTTTTATTCAGGCAGAATTGAAGAAGAAAGCTCAACATTATTTAAAATTAAACGAAAGCTTAATGTATTATCGATATTAAGATTATTGTCTTTCGTTCTTTTTGTTTTTCTTCCTTTTAAAACATATCAGGTTGATCATATTCTTGCATTTACATCAGCTTTTGTGTTTTTAGTTATCTTTTTATTATTAGTCAGGCAACATGCTGAAGTAAAGACGAAAAAGATTTTTACAGAAAACCTTATTGAGATATTCAGAAATGAACTTCTTTCTTTGGACCATATCTTTTCTCAATATGATGATGGAAACGAATTTATAGATTCTTCACATATAAACTCATTTGATCTTGACCTTTTTGGGAAGGGGTCATTGTTTCAGTTTTTAAACAGAACTTTTATAAAATCGGGGAAAACGGAACTTGCAAATACATTGCTTAATCCGATCATAGATGCCGGGAAAATAAGAGAAAGGCAGGAATCTGTTAAGGAATTGGCAGAATTGACTCATTGGAGACACGCATTTAAAGCAAAAGGGAAAATATTTATTGAAAATGAAAATTTTAATAGTATAGTAGATATCTGGGAGGATGAAACATTCAAGTTGAAATCTGAAAAAATAATTAAACCTTTATTGATAATTCTGCCTGTATTTTCGGTGTTGACTTTATTATTTTGGATTTTTACAGGTTTTTCATTTTTGTTTTTATTGTCAAGTATAATTCAATTAACGTTTTGGATATTTGAGAGGAAAAATACATCGATAATCTATAACAAGTTTGGGAAGCGTCAACAGATACTGTCGCTTTATGCAAATATGATAGAAATGATAGAAGGAGTGAGCTGGAAATCATCAGAATGCAGGGATATTGTTGACAGATTAAAGGAAAAAAAGGCTACATCAAAAGAGATATTTCGACTGAAGAAAATAACTTCATTATTTGACAACAGGAATAATTTCATTGTCGGATTCCTTTTGAATATAATTTTCATGTGGGATATCATGTTTTCATATTTTCTTATTCTGTGGCATGAAAAAAACAAGAATAATTATAAAGTATGGGATAAGACAATAGCTTTTTTTGATGCTGTTAATTCATATGCAAATTTTCATTTTAATCACTCTGAATATATATATCCTGAAATAAGTGACAGTAATTTTCTGATAGAAGCTCAATCTGTCGGGCATCCGCTTATACATCCTGATAAGAGGGTGGGCAACGATTTCAAAATTGACGACAGAAATTTCATTACAATAGTCACCGGAGCAAATATGGCCGGGAAGAGCACCTTTCTAAGGACTATTGGTGTCAATTTGATTATGGCCATGAATGGAGCGCCGGTATGTGCTTCTTCATTCAAATTCGCTCCAGTAGAAGTCTTTTCAAACATGCGGACAACTGATTCTTTGTTTAGTGAAGAATCTTTTTTCTTTGCTGAACTTAAAAGATTAAAATCAATTCTGGATGAAATAGTCAAAGGGAGGAAAATAATAATAATTCTGGATGAAATATTGAAGGGGACAAACTCGGAAGATAAGCTAAAGGGATCTCAAAAGCTTGTGAAAAAGCTAATTGAATTGAAAGCACCAACAATTATTGCCACGCATGATATTAAACTTACAGAAATGGAAAATCAGTATAACGGGCAAATAAGAAATCTTTGTTTTGAAATAGAGATAAAAGATGAAGAAATGCATTTTGATTATAAGATTAGAGAAGGCATAACTAGGACAATGAATGCAACATTCCTTATGAAAAAAATGGGAATAATTGAATAATTTGATGTAATTTCAATGTTTTAAATCAGTTGTCAATAGTTTTTCAGAAACTCAATAAATATGTATAGTTATATTGTTAAGTATCAATTGGTAATACTTCTATTTGTTATTATATCAATCAGATCTCTTGCTTCGGAGATTTCATTTGATAAGATGACTCTACCACTTCCACATTCAAATGTACTTGCAATAAATCAGGACAAGCAAGGTTTTATTTGGTTTGGAACACGAAATGGTCTAAACAGGTATGATGGTGTAAATTTGTTATCGTTTTATCATAATGATGCTGATTCGCTTTCTCTTATAAATAATCTTATAAATACGATAGAGGTAGGTGATGACAGTATTCTTTGGATAGGCACATACGAAGGTCTTTCTTTATTTGATCCAAAGCAATTTATATTTCATAGTATTGATTATTATATTGATAATGTTGCAAATCCGTTTTTTGGTTCAGTGGTATCCATAGAGAAAGGAGCAAATGGTGAGGTATGGATAGGGACAATTGACAATGGCTTATTCAGGGTAGATATTAAAAATAAAACGCTCAACCAGTTTAGGAGTGCAAACAGATCTCAGGCAATATGCAACGATTGGGTAAATGCTCTTAAATATGACAGGAAAGGGCGTTTATGGATAGGAACTAAAAATGGGCTGTCGCTCATTGAAAACGGGAAGGTCACCAGAAATTTTGCTAATAGTCAGGATAATAAAAATTCCTTATCAAACAATTACATTACAGCTATTGAAGAAGGGAATGATGGAACAATATGGATTGCAACGAGAAGCATGGGGCTTCATAAAGTAGTTGAGAATGGAAGAGATATAAGCTTCAGACAAATATTTTTTTACAATCAGTTTTATTCTTACGAACCTGTTTTCAATGTTTTATCACTTAGAACAGATAAATATGGTAAAATATGGATTGGAACTGAAAATGGAGGATTATTTGTTTTCAACCCGACTACAGGAATAACTGAGCATTTTGTGAACGATCCTTTCAATCCTAAGTCAGTTACAGGCAATTCAATTTACAATATTTTTCAATCTGAAGATGGAATAATATGGGTTGGCACATATAACCAGGGTGTTTGTTTTTATGATGAGAATAAGATTAAGTTCCAGCATTATTATCAGAATTCAACGGCTTCCAATTTTTTGAATTGTAATATAATAAAGACATTAAAATATTTGAATGGGGAGCTTATTATTGGAACAGACGGGGGAGGTTTGACTTATTACAATCCGGCGAGCGGTACATACAGGAGATATACCCGTCAGCCAAACAGCAATAGTATTTCTTCCAATACAGTTATGAGTATGCTTCCTGAAGGAGATGACAAGTTGTGGATTGGCTCATGGGAGTCAGGGCTGGATGTATTCAGTAAAAGGACTGGTTTTTTCAGGCATTATGACAAAAGTACGGATGGAAATACCATACTCAATATTGAACATGTAACTTCTTTTTTAAGGGATAAAACCGGAAGGGTTTGGATTGGAACTTTTAGTTACGGGTTAAATTATTATTCGCCTGAAAACGATAAGATTATGCATTTAAGCGGTAAGGAATTGGGAATTCCTGCCTTTGATATAGAAAATATTCATTGTATGCTTGAAACATCTTCAGGGGATTTGTTGATGGGAACAATGGATGGACTTTATAGGTTAAGCGGATTGGGTAAAGAATTGAAATTGACGCGTTATCAATATGATAATAAAGATTTGGAATCGCTTAGCAATAATCTTGTTGTTACATTGTATGAAGATCATTTAAAACAAATATGGATAGGAACAATTGGAGGAGGAATAAATCTATTCAATCCGGAAACAGAAAAATTTAAAAGATTTTCTGTAGCAGATGGATTACCGGAGAATTCAATCAGAGCTATTATTGCAGATAAGAAACAGAATATTTGGATTTCAACAAATATTGGGATAGCATCAATAAATCCCGGCAATTTTGAAATAAAATCTTATTTGGGAAGGACCTTGCAAAGTATAGGTGAATTTCAGATGGGTTCAGCGACTTTAGATTATTACGGGAATTTATATTTTGGTGGGAGCAATGGGGTTATAAAATTTCATCCTGACCAAATAAAAGAAAACAAGAATATTCCGAAGATATATTTTTCTGATTTCAGGTTGTTCAATAAATCTGTTGGAATAAGTGAAAAATCAATTTTAAAGAAACATATATCCCTTACTCAGGATGTTACTCTTAATCATAGTCAATCAGTTATATCAATTGATTTTGTAGCATTAAATTATACTGAGCCGTCACAAAATTTATATTCATATTATCTTGAGGGTTTTGAATCAGATTGGAATCATGCCGGTAAGGTTAATTCAGCAACATATACAAACCTTGATCCAGGGAAATATGTATTTAAAGTAAAAGCTTCAAATAATGATGGAATATGGAATCCGGAGCCGACTATTTTGAATATCACGGTAAAAGCGCCAATGTGGGCGACATGGTGGGCTTTCGCAGGTTATATTATATTATTGTCAGCAATATTTTATCTGATATCAAAACTTTATCAAAAGAGGCTTATTGAAAAGGAATTATTGAGAAATGAAAGAATACAAAATCAGAACATACAGGATCTTAAAGACCGTAAGCTTCAATTTTTCACAAACATATCACATGAAATACGGACTCCTTTGTCCATGATTATATCTCCACTTGAAGAAGTTCTGGAAATTCAGGATTTGAATAATGATGTTAAAAAGAAGGTACGATATGCAAGTGAAAATTCGAAGCTTCTGCTTAAGCTTATAAATCAGCTTCTTGACTTAAGAAAACTCGACAATAGTAAAATGGGATTATTCCTTTCCAAAGCTGATTTGAATAAAGTTATTGGGCATATAGTTGAACTTCATCAACTTAATGCTGAAGAGAAAAAGATTGAACTGATATTTGAGCCATTAGATTCGGATTCATTTTTTTACTTTGATATTGATAAGATAGAGAAGATTGTAAATAATCTTTTATCAAATGCGATAAAATTTTCATCCGGTAACAGTTTGGTATTTATCAGGATTACGCAGAGGATATCTCCTCAAAAAGTTTCAGTTGAAGTTATTGACAATGGGATTGGAATTGATAAGAATCAGATTCCATTGATTTTTGAAAGGTTTTATCAGGGTAAATCAGCATTAAACAAGGGTGGTACAGGGATTGGACTAGCCTTATGTAAAGAACTTGCAGAAGTTCATAAAGGTGAGCTTGAAGTTGAAAGTAATGATGGGTCAGGTTCATGTTTCAGGTTAAATTTCCCGGCTGATATAAATGTATATTCAGGTATGGAAAATGTTACAATCGAAGAGTCGATTAAAAACTTTGCGATAGAAAATGAAGATGTAATCACAGATGAGGACGAGGATGAACATTCAGGTAATTTAAAATACTCATTGGTAATAGTTGAAGATGACCCGCAAATCAGGAATTATCTGGAAGAAGAATTTTCAGGGATTTATAACACTCATTCAGCAGATAATGGAATTTCAGGACAGGAATTGATAAATAAGTTGTTGCCTGACGTTGTTGTTTCAGATATTCTTATGCCAGGCATTGATGGGTTGGAATTATGTAAGAGGGTTAAGAGTAAAATTGAAACATCACATATTCCGGTGATTCTTCTTACTGCCAAAATTGAAATTGAAGATCAGATTAAAGGGTTGGAGATAGGTGCTGATGCCTATGTTCCCAAGCCTTTTAACATGAGATTTTTAAAAGTATTAGTTAAAAACACGCTTGAAAAAAGGAGTAATATGTACAGGTCCTTTTCTCAAAAGAATGTTATAATTCCAAGTGAGTTTTCGACTAATAAAATAGATGAAGAGTTTTTAAAGAAGGTAATACAATATATTGAAACAAATATTGAGAATACAGAATTGACGGTTGATTTGCTGGCACAGAACATGAACTTAAGCAGGAGTCAGGTATACAGGAAAATAAAAGCACTGACTGATTTAACCGCCAATGAATTTATCCGTCAGATAAGGCTAAAAAAGGCATTGCAACTTCTTTCTGAAGGAAGTCTTAATATAAGTGAAATAGCATATAGCGTTGGTTTTAGTTCACAATCATACTTTACTCGAAGTTTTAAAGAGTATTATGGTAAATCTCCTTCAGATTTGAAAGGCCAGTCAAAATAGGGTATTCATGAAAAAGAAAAAGTATTTGCTTCAGGAATGAAATTGTATGCTTTAATTATGAATAATGTTTCTTTTTAAAAAGAATAGTTTTGAAGCTGTTTTTAACCTATCCTGAATATTAATTCTTTTATTAAGATTTATTATGGATAAATTAAGGAACATGATTTAAATCTAGCTATAAAGTTTTTAATTAAAATCTGAAATTTATGAAAAAAAGTCGATTGTTGAATTCCTTTCTTCACAAGGGATTGCTATTGCTGACAGTCATTTCATTTTTTGTCTGTCAGTTTAGCCCTAAGAACAGTTATGCCGGCGAAATGCAGCAGGACAAAAAGCTGATCAGGGGTACAGTTGTTGATGCAAAAAATTCCACTCCTCTACCGGGGCTTACAGTTGTTGTAAAGGGTACAACTGTAGGTGCAGTTACCGATATAGATGGAAAATATTCAATTACTGCATCACCAAAGGACGTTTTGGTATTCAGTTTTATTGGTTATTCCAATCAGGAGATTCCTGTTGGTGATAAGACTGCCATTGACGTAAAATTGGCCGAAGATGTATTTGGTCTTGACGAAGTTGTTGTAACAGGTTATGGTGTTCAGAAGAAAAGTGACCTGACGGGTGCTGTATCTTCAGTTTCCGGAGAACAGTTAAGCAAGTTGCCAACTACTAATATTGACCAGGCACTTCAGGGACAAGCTGCCGGAGTGAACATCACCCAGAAATCAGGCCGTCCTGGTGAAGCTGTTGATATTCAGATCCGTGGTGTTAGTTCAATTAATGGTACGCAGCCTTTAGTAATTATTGATGGAATTGCTGGTGATATTAATAATATAAATCCAGCTGATATTGCATCTATTGAAGTATTGAAAGATGCTTCTTCAGCAGCAATTTATGGAGCTACCGGAGGTAATGGTGTAATACTTATTACAACTAAAAAAGGTACAGCAGGAAAAGTTACTACCAGTATTAATCTTTACAGAGGTATTGAATCATCGATAGGTAAACTGGAATTAATGAATTCTCAGGAGTACTTAGCAATTAACGAAGAAGTTGATTATAAAGGGAAATTAGTAAAAGGTATTAACTCTAAACCTGACACTTTACAGACAACTGATTGGCAGGAATACGTTTTCCAACCTGCAATATCACAGAATTATGATGTTTCAATGTCCGGAGGTAATGAATATTCATCATTCCTGATAAGTTCAAGTTATTCAGACCAGAAAGGTATTATCAGGAATAGTGACTATCAAAGATTCACTTTCCGTATCAACACTGAACAGAAACTTTCAAAAAGGTTGACATTTGACCAGAAAATTTCTTTTGTAAGTACTACAGGAAAAGGCATGGAAGAATGGAGATGGCATCAGTATTATTTCAATCCGTTATATACAACTATGATAATGGATCCAACTGTAAAGCCTTATGATGCAAATGGTAAATGGGGAACATCTAATTTCAGTACTGTCAATCCATTAGTCAATCTTGATATGACTGATCGTACTGTAAAGGATAATATTATAGAAGGTAACTTTGGATTAAAGTTAAACATTTTAAAAGGATTAGACTTTGTAACAAGATTCAGTGGCCGATTAGGATTTGGGGATAATAAAGAATATCAGGGTGTATATTTTGCAACTATAACTGATAATAATACAACTGACAAATTGATACAAAGCATGGACAGAAGTATATCATGGACCTCACAAAATATATTAAACTACCAGACAACAATTGCTGATGCACACAATCTTTCTTTGATGGTTGGTATGGAAGCTAATAAATGGTGGGATTATGATATTACAGGGACACGTTTGAATATGGCAAGCCAGGATCCTTGGATGTTATATTTTGTAAAATCTACAAATAGCACAGACCTTGCTCAGTTAGTAACCGGTACTGGTCATATTGGAGCAACAGCAGCTTATTTTGGACGTATCAATTACGATTATAAAGGTAAATATCTTTTGACAGTTAATATACGTCGCGATGGTTCAAGCAGTTTTGGTCCTACTTACAGGTGGGGTAATTTCCCTTCAGTTTCTTTAGGATGGAAATTCTCTGAAGAAGAATTTA
>CAYUEI010000042.1:0-11277 GCA_964443445.1 uncultured Prolixibacteraceae bacterium
ATTGCTCCATAATCTATTACGGCAGTTTCATGTGAATAATAGTTTTCAGGATTGCTCATTAATTATATCTATTAAAGTTTCTGCTACTAACCTTACTTCCTGCTCTTCAATAAGTCCATGAATCGGCAACGACAAAACAGTGCTTGAAAGTAACTCGGCCACCTGGAATGATTCTCTAAAAGAATCTAGATATGAAAATGCCTTCTGTGCCGGTAAAATCAAAGGATAATGAACAGCAGTCGGTATTCCTTTCTCCTGTAGCCTCATTCTTATATTATCTCTGTTTGCCAGACTTATCGTATACTGAGCCCAGACACTTTTTCTGTCCCCGCTTATCTCCGGCAACATTGCAATATCTCCTAATAACAAAGTATATAAATCGGCTGCCCTTTGCCTGGTTTCAAGCTCTTTATCGAGATGTCCCAACTTAACTCTCAATATAGCAGATTGAAGAGTGTCAATCCTGCCGTTAATGCCAACCACATCATGATAATATCGTGCCGATTGCCCGTGACCCCTAAACATCTTTAATTTTGAAGCCAACGAATCATCACTTGTGAAAATTGCCCCTCCATCTCCATAACAACCAAGCGGCTTTGCAGGGAAAAAACTGGTAACAGCTACTTCTGACAGGTTGCATGATTTCTTTCCGTTGTATGTTGCCCCAAACGATTGAGCTGCATCTTCAATTACCCAAAGACCATAATTCTGGGCAATTTCATTTATTGAATCCATGTCAGCGCATTGCCCGAATAGGGAAACAGCTATTATCCCTTTTGTCCTTGGAGTTATCTTTTCTTCAATCTTCTCAATATCTATGTTATAATCTAAAGGTGATACATCAACAAAGACGGGAGTGGCCTTTAAAAAGCTGATCATAGATGCAGAAGCAAAAAAACTAAAGGCAGGACAAATAACTTCATCCCCAGGCATTACTTCCAATGCCATCATTGCCAATAATAATGCATCAGTACCTGAACTGCAGCAAATTGAATGTTTTGCTCCTGTATAATTTGAAAGTTCTTCTTCCAGAAGTTGGATCTCTTTTCCATTTATAAAAGCCGAATTATCGATGACCAACTGTATTGCAGAATCGATTTCTTTCTTGTATAATTGATACTGTCTATTTAAATCACAGAACTCCATAATGGTTATATATACTTACAAAAATAATGGTTAATTAGTAATAATAAGGTTTTTAAAATCCTAAAATATCGTTTTATAATAACTTATTAATGCTTTGCATCACAAAAACTTATAACTATCTGCTATCAATAAACAATATATTAATACACTTTATTGTATAATTCGAATATATAGTCGATTAATATTTCAATCCCCAAAAGTCTATTTCGTTTTACAACTTTTTTAATATGATTTTGAGTAACTTTTCACTCTCATTGTTTATGTTTGTGCAGAAAATATCTGAATTATAAATCAGAACTTATTTTGTATCCAAATTATTAAACAAAAGCATTAATTTTCTAAATACGAATATAATGTATAATCAAATATGCTTTATCGGATTAGGTTACATTGGCCTTCCAACTGCAGCAATTGTTGCCGGAACAGGACAAAAGGTTCTTGGAGTCGATATTAATCCCAACGTAGTTGAAACAATCAATAAGGGCGAAATTCATATTATCGAACCGGGATTAGGGGAATTAGTCAGAAAAGTAACTTCAACCAAAAATTTATTTGCCTCAACCACTCCGGTCGAAAGCGATGTTTATCTGATTGTTGTGCCAACTCCATTTAAAGGAAACCATGTACCTGATATTTCTTTTGTCGAAGCAGCTACTCAAAAAGTTATACCATTTCTAAAAAAGGGCGACTTATTCATTATTGAATCTACCTCTCCTATTGGGACAACAGAAAAAATGGCTGAACTGATATTCCAAATACGTCCTGAACTGAATGGAAATATCTCAATCGCCTATTGTCCTGAAAGGGTTTTACCCGGAAATGTTCTTTATGAACTTATTAATAATGACAGAGTTATTGGTGGTATTGATGATGCTTCAACTGAAAAAGCTATTTCTTTTTATAAAACATTTGTAAAAGGAGAACTGCATAAAACAAATGCCCGCACTGCAGAAATGTGTAAGCTCACGGAAAACTCTTCCCGCGATGTACAAATTGCTTTTGCTAATGAACTTTCTTTAATATGTGATAAGGCAAATATTAATGTCTGGGAATTGATAAATCTGGCGAATAAGCACCCAAGGGTTAATATCCTGCAACCGGGAGCTGGCGTTGGAGGACACTGTATCGCTGTAGATCCCTATTTCATTGTTTCTGAATATCCAATGGAATCAAGAATCATTGGAACTGCCAGAGAAATCAATAATTACAAAGCGTTCTGGTGTGCTGAAAAAATTAAGACCGCGATGCTGGAATTTGAGTTGAAAAACAGCATTAAACCTACTGTGGCAATAATGGGTCTTGCTTTTAAACCTAACATTGACGATTTACGCGAAAGCCCTGCAAAATATATTGCTCAGAAAGTAATGCAAAGCGAGCAAAACAATTTTATGGTAGTTGAACCGAACATTCAGGAACATAGTGTGTTTAAACTCACAAATTATCTTGAGGCATACGAAAAAGCTGATATAATTGCTTTCTTGGTAGCCCATAATGAATTCAAAACTTTGGAATACAAAGAAGACAAGTTAATTTTAGATTTTGCAGGCATTTTTAAAAAATAATATTTCAAACATTTCCTGATGAAAAAAATACTTCTGGTATTTGGTACTAGACCTGAGGCTATAAAAATGGCTCCTTTGGTAAAAGAATTTGAAAAGCATCCTGATCTTTTCGAGACCAAAGTTTGCGTCACTGCACAGCATAGGGAAATGCTTGATCAGGTAATTAATCTTTTTGAAATTGTTCCTGACTATGACCTGAACATTATGCAGGCAGGACAAGACCTATATGATGTTACTTCAAGAGTATTGCTTGGAATGCGTGAAGTTTTAATGAAAGCAAAGCCTGATGTTGTTTTGGTTCATGGAGATACATCAACTTCAACTGCAGCAGCTCTCGCGGCATTCTACCAACAGATTCCTGTAGGGCATATTGAAGCCGGACTCCGTACTCATAATATTTACAGCCCTTGGCCAGAAGAAATGAACCGCCAGTTAACAGGAAGGATTACTACATTTCACTTTGCTCCTACCCCACTGAGCAAACAAAATCTTCTTGCCGAAAATGTTAAAGAAGAAAACATATTCGTTACCGGAAATACTGTAATTGACGCTCTTTACTGGGTAATAGAAAAAATTAAAAACACTCAGGATATTGAAGGTAAAATACTTAGTCGATTAGAAACAGAAGGTATAAGCTTTGAATCATGCAATGCATGGATGACGAATAAACGGAAGCTTGTTCTAATAACAGGTCACCGACGTGAAAACTTCGGACAGGGTTTTATTAATATCTGCGAAGCGATAAAAGAGCTAGCTTCAAAATTCACTGATGTTGACTTTGTATATCCAATGCATCTTAATCCCAATGTTCGTAAACCAATAGCTGAAGTGTTCGGATCTGTTGGAATGAGAAACGTTTACTTCATCGAACCTTTGGATTATCTGCCATTCGTTTATCTGATGAACCTGTCATTCCTCGTCCTCACTGACAGTGGAGGCATACAGGAAGAAGCCCCTGGATTGGGAAAACCCGTACTGGTTATGCGTGATACTACTGAACGTCCTGAAGCTTTAGACGCAGGAACAGTTAAGCTTGTGGGAACCGACAAAAAATTAATAATTGATTCTGTTTCTGAATTGATATGCAATCATGAGGTATATAACTTAATGGCTAAAGCAAATAATCCCTATGGAGATGGTAATGCATGTTTACGTATAACAAAAACTCTTGCAGGAAATTCTAAAATACATTAAGAATTTATGAAAAAAGCTCTGATTATTACATACTACTGGCCTCCAAGCGGAGGAGCAGGTGTTCAGCGCTGGCTGAAATTTGCTAAATATCTTCCTGAATATGGATGGGAACCGATAATTTATACTCCTGAAAACCCTGAGAGTCCGGCTAATGATAATTCACTTTTAAAAGATATACCTGATAATATTACTGTCCTCAAAAATAAAATATGGGAACCTTTTAACATTTACAAAATATTCACTGGCAGAAAAACGACAGATAAATTAGGATCAGGTTTCTTATCAGAAACAGAAACAAAATCAAACCTTAATGAAAAAATTTCATTATGGGTACGAGGAAATTTATTTATCCCGGATGCTAAATGTTTTTGGATAAAACCATCTATAAAATATCTTGAAGAATTTTTAAAAAAAAATAAGATAGATGTGATAATTTCAACTGGCCCTCCCCACAGCCTTCATTTAATTGCAAAATCATTGAAAACAAAATTTAATATCCCATGGTTGGCTGATTTTAGGGATCCATGGACAGAGATAGATTTTTTCGATAAACTGAACCTTACTTCATGGGCAATAAAGAAACACAACAGACTGGAAAATGGAGTTGTCAGGAATGCTGATAAAGTTATCATTACAGGTAAAAGTTGGGCTGAATCATTAAATAAAAAAAATGGCATCAAATCAATCGTAATCACCAACGGATTTGATGAAGAGGACTTGGAAAAAACACAATTAAATCCAACCGAAAAATTTACTATTCTTCATGTCGGTTCAATAAATAAAGATCGTAATCATAAGGTTTTCTGGAATGCTCTTAAAGAATTAGTTTCCGAAAATCAAAGCATCAGGAATAATCTTCATATACAGCTAGTTGGTAAAACTGATAATGAAGTTTATAATAGTGCTACTGAATCCGGCCTTAATGAATTTGTTAGTTACATACCTTATCTGGAACATCGTTCTTCGGTAGCCCTTGAAAAAAATGCCTCAGTATTGTACCTTCCTGTAAACAATACTTTTAATTCCAAAGGAATTCTAACAGGGAAAGTATTTGAATATTTGGCAGCAAAAAGACCGATACTAGCTATCGGACCAACAGACGGCGATCTTGCTGAGATAATGAAAAATACCGGAGCCGGATTTATCTCTGATTTCAATGACATTGATTCATTAAAGAAGAACATTTTATTGTTGTTCAACCACTTTACAGAAGGAACCTTAGAAGTAAATCCAATAGGTATTAAATTCTATTCAAGAAAATACCTTACTGAAAAACTTGTCGTAGAACTTAATGAAATAACCAACCAACAAATATCCTGAGACCTTTTATCCCTGTTTCTTAAAGTTTTAAAAAAAACTTCTTTAAAATAATTTATTAGAGTTGATAAAATGAAGAACTCTTTTTACTCCTCGTCAACATATAGATCTATTTGTTGAAAACTATGTGAATCACTGATACCAACATCTTGGTAAAACCAAGGACGACTTATTGGTATTATGAAAATCTAATTTATGAGGAAAGGAATCAGTTTTTGTTTTAGACATAACTCTGTCATTCCTTAGAAAAGTAAATTCCATACAATCTTGGATTTCTATTCCGCTTTTATAAGTTGTAAAACCAATATTATTTGGATGGATATGTACAACAGAATGATTTTGAAGAATTTTATAAAAAGCACTTGACGCTACAGAAAAAAAGGATTTGCTAAAAAGCTGATTAAGCATATGAAACTCAATTACGATAATCCTAAACCTTTTTAGAAGTGTATCACTCATAGCCAAAAAAGTCTCATATTCATATCCTTCAATGTCAATCTGCAAAATAAGATCATCATTTCCTTCAGGGATAACTGATTTTACCCAATCGTCCAATGTTATGAAATCATCATTTGAAATTGCCCCAATATATTTCTTTATGAAGTGAAAATTCTCATGTGAATCGGGCAACTTATCTATAGATTTATCAGCCATAAAAACTTCCATCCCCATCTCTGCACATCTTTTCTCAAATCCGCACACTGTACTTACTCCCGGCGAAAAACATGCCTTAATATCTTCCAGATCATCCGGAATTAAATATCCTCCGTCTCCATCCGGTCCTAATCGAATTAAACTTTTATCAGTAGTATAAGGATGTAATGCAGCAATTAATGCTTTTAATTTTGATATGTCAGTACACTTTGAAGGATATATATTCGCAAAGGAAAGTATGTGAATCAACAGCTCCCTAAAAAATATTTTCATAATTACTGTTTTGTAGATATTTTTCTTAATGAGCAAAATTATCTTTTTTTTCTTAATCAATGCTTCTTACATCACTTTATCTCCTTCAGTCTATCTGAAAAAAGTTATATTCACCACCAATAAAATCTTTTATTTAAAAATAATACTAACTTTCGGAACACTAATCTTAAAGCTTTATTATAAAATTATGCCATATAATAATTTAAATGTTCTTTATTATTCTCCTGGAAAAGATATAATTATGAATAAGTGGCAGGAGTATCATTTTATTGATGAGTTAAAAAGGAGCAATATAAAATTTGACATATTTAATCCTCTTAGTTTTCAGAATTTAAACGAAGCTCAGGAAAAATTATTAAAGCTATTATCAGAAAACCCAAAGAAATATACACTTTTTTTCACAGAAGTAAATGACACTTTAATATCTCCACAACTTATTTCTGAAATTAAGAATATTGGAATCCCAACTTTATTAATTTGTTTTGATAATTTGCATGCTCCATTTTTACATAAAAAGAATGCTAAATATTTTGATTTAGTTTGGTTGACATCTTTCGAAACAGAATCCTTATTCAAACAATGGGGTGCAAATACATATTTTCAGCCTTATGCTGCTAATCCATATATTTTTAAAGCTTCTCATTGCGAAGAATTACATACAATTGGATTCGTTGGCACACCTTACGGAAGCAGAATATTAAAATTAAATTCATTATTAAATAAAAACATTCCTGTTTCAATATACAGTGATTCTTTCTATAAATCTTTTAATTTATCACTTAAAAATAAAAGGTCTATTTCTGAAAAAGCAGCTGATATCTTACGATATTCAAAATTCTCTATTGGCAGGAAAATTCTTTTGTCTGAGTTTATATATATTATAAATAGCAAAAAATATGATCCTCAAAATCTAATCTTCAATTCATCTCTAAATAAAAATCCTTCAGTCACATTTGAGGAAATGATTAGACTTTATTCATCTTTTGCAATCTCTCTTGGGATTAATGAAGTAAGAAACACAGGAATTCTTAAACACCCGATTGTCAAACTACATCTACGAACTTTTGAAATCCCTATGTGCGGTGGACTTCAAATTGTTAATTACAATGATGAAATTGCTTCCTATTTTGAAGACGATAAAGAAATAGTCTTGTATAAGACAGAAGAAGAATTTGTGTCTAAAGCCGAATTTTATCTACGCGAAGAAAATTTTAACAAAAGGAAGAAAATTAAAGAAAATGCTCGTAAAAGAGCAGAATCTGATCATACCTGGACTATCCGGTTTAACAAGGTTCTTGAAAAATTGGGAATTAAAATGACGAAATACTAATTCATTGTTTCTTAGTCAATTCAAATATTCCTATCCCAAAGTAGCACCCATAATTCTTGTTAATTTCATCTTGAGTTAATGCTACCTCTTCAAAGAAATCGCCATTATCATCTACATAAGAAAAGCTATTTAGAATATAATTTTCCTTAAATAAATCGAGTAAATGACTAACAGAAAACACCCTGTGTGAATTGAATTCAATTCTTTGTTTTCCAATGGGAACCGAAAAGTAAAATTTACCACCTGGTTGCAACATCTTGGTTATATTATCAATCCCCTTAATATAGCCGTTATAATCAACTGGATCACCATATCTCCCCTATCCAAAATGTTCAATAGCATGTAATTATGAAATTGAATCAAATGCATTAATCATATCATTGGGAAGTTGCATTAAGTCTGCTTGTTTGAATATTATATTACTGACTGTACTTGTCTGCTTCCTTATATCAGCAATCTCAATTTTCCTGAATACCGCTACATGGGCTACAAAACCATCTGTTCTGGATCCAATATCAAAATGTCGTACTGGATTGTTATTGTATATTTTCCGGGCAACAAATAAATCCTGATGAAAATATTGCCCTGACATCCTTCCTGATTTAAAAAACCGATCTCCAAGACTTGGATATGTAGGGCCAAAATAAAACTTATTGTCTTTACCTTTTTGCTTTTTAAACTTGTAATAATCCCGGAAATAAGGAACTACCCCTTTCAGTGAATATATAAGCAAGGCAGGATTAAAACCAAATGATCTTAATAAAGTATTGACCCGAAACAACTTCTGTTTAAAATTATTCATAAAATCTCATAGTATAAGTATTTGACACTTAAAATTATTTAAATTTTAAAACCTTCATTATTCTTTTAATTATTTTATCAATTATTGTATTTACATCCTCTGATGCTTTACTGAAATAGCATATTGAAATAAAAATAGCAGAAATAAGACTGCTCCTTATAATAATATCTATCCAGAATATTGAAACAGGCCTTAAAAATGAAATTAAAAAATAGGTAATTATTGATGAGAATATAATCCAAATATGTTTTTTATCAAGGGGTTGGATTTTAAATTTCCAATATACGAAAAGACATAATAAAAGAGAATTTAACGAATTTGAAACCAAATTGGCAATAGCTGCACCTGTTAGTCCCCAAATTGGGATAAAAACAAAATTGGTTATTACTACTAATAAAATAGATGTCGCTGAAAGCCATAGGCTCGAGCGATAATACTTTGACGACATCAGAATGTATATACAAGATCCTGCCAAAGCCGCTAAAACATTACTTAATCCAATGAAAAATATAACCCATTTCCCTGCTTCATACTCAGGTGTAAGTATTTTAAAAACATTATCAATATTAGACCATACTCCAATAAAAATTAAACTTCCTAAAAGAAATTGATTAATACTGCTCTTCTTGTTGATTATATCGATAGTATTAATATCATTTCTTTTCCATGAATCAGATATAACAGAAATCGAAATCTTTGAAATTGACCTCTGAGGAATAAGAATTAATGTTCCAAAGAAAAATGCAATTGAATAGACCCCGGCAGCCTTGAGCCCTATATATTGATTTAACATTAATTTGTCAATGTTTAGTAGTAACATGCTACTTAGTCCGGAAATTATTCCGAAAACAGACAAACTTACTGCTTCATTCAATAATCCCTTTCTTTCTTTAAAAAATGAAAATTTAAAAGTAAACGTCATCTGATTATTAAAATAAAGGAAAAATGTAATTACTATGAACGGAATGCTTTGAACGATTACAAATAAAAACACATACTCTTGAAATGTAATTACATTTAAAAAAAATAATACTATCAATATAGTGTTTGAAATTCTTAATACGAACTCTTTTAAAAAAGTCCCTAACACTGCATTGTACAACATTTGATTATATGAATCAAATAATGCAAAAAACAAATAGAAAAAAGTCAATGGGATAACGTACTTATAGTTATTTATGAGCAAATCAGATCCTTCTACTCCTGAGCTGACAAATAAAGGCTGAAAAACTAAAGCAATTAATGTCATTATGATAAATCCTACAAAACCTACCAGTATTGATAAAGCAACAAACCCATTATGTTTTTTCCCTTCAGATCTAAATTCCGGGAATAATCTGATTGCAATACTACCCATTCCCAATGTTCCAATCTGAGAAAATAAAGTAGCATATGATAATAATACTTGAGTAAGACCAACTTCATCAGTAGTAAAGAAACGGGGAGAAAGGATTCCTATGTTTATGAACCCAAGCGCAACCCCGGCATATGACCAGAATGAACCTCTAATAGCTTGTTTTTTTATTACTCCCATCGAATGTTATGGATATATTAAAGCTCACAAATTTAAAACTAATAACTTAATAATTGAGAAACTACTTTTCAATCTTGGGTTTTTACTATTCAATAATTACATTTGTTGAATTGTTTAGAAAAAGATTTTTAATTCATAAAGTCCGAAAACTAAATTATTTAAAAATATCTAACTTCTTAAAAATATGGCAAAAAATAGTTTCAAGCTATCTGGAAATGCAAAGACTATTGCATTGATAATTTCTTTGTTTGTTATATGCTCATTTCTATATTTTCCATCATTATTACAAGGGAAGGCTATTAATCCAAGTGATCTTAAGCAGTTCGCAGGAATGTCAAAAGAAATTGTTGATTACCGTGCCAATACTGGCTCTGATTCAAACTGGACTAATAGTATGTTTGGGGGTATGCCAACTTACCTCATCTCAACAAAACATAAAGGGAATATTTTTACAGTATATTTTGAATTTGTTAATGCCATTCCCAGACCAGCAAATTATCTTATTGTAAGCTTCTGCTTGTTTTTTATTCTAGGTTTAATAATGGGTGTAATGCCCTGGATAAGCTTCGCAGCAGCTTTAGCGTATGGCTTTGCTACATTTATATTCATATTGGTTGATGCAGGGCATATGTCAAAAGTCAATACATTATCTTATTTTTCATTATTAATATCTGGCGTTTATCTGGCTTTCAACCAAAAAAAATTACTCGGTAGCCTTATTACAACTATTGGATTATCTTTAATGCTCACTGCAAATCACCCCCAAATGACTTACTACGCAGGCATTATGGTGCTTATTATTGGTATTACCTACCTAATCTATGCAATTAAAGAAAAAAAAATTACGGAGTTCCTTAAAGCTATCGGCTTTTTGATTGTAGGAGCAATTATTGCAGTAGGTATTAACAGTGGCCCGTTGCTTACAACTTTTGAATATAGTAAATTCTCAACCCGTGGAAAATCAGACCTTGTCGTTAAAGACAATAATCAAACTAAAGGTTTAAACCGTGATTATATTCTTGATTACAGTTATGATTTAGGAGAATCTCTTACAGCTTTCATACCACGCTTTAAAGGAGGTGGAATGAGCGAACCATTAGGCGAAAATTCAGAAGTATTTAAACTTATTGAAAAATCTCAAGGGAAAGCCAATGCAAAAGAATTTACCAAAACAATGCCTTTATATTGGGGTAGTCAGCCGATTGCAGGAGGAACATTTTATTTTGGAGCTGTTTTATGCTTCCTATTTGTTTTAGGACTCTTCATTGTAAAGGGAAAAGAAAAATATTGGGTTGCAGCTGTTGTTGCAGTTTCTTTCCTTTTATCACTTGGAAAAAATATTCCTTTCCTTGCCAACTTTATGATTGATAATTTCCCGGGTTACAGTAAATTCAGGGATGTAAAGAACATAATTGTTATTCAGCAATTTGCTATGGCAGTATTGGGTTTGCTGGCAATAAAGGAA
>CAYUEI010000042.1:11377-16855 GCA_964443445.1 uncultured Prolixibacteraceae bacterium
CAGGTATTTGGGCCTTCTGGACAAAAAAGATCAAAGGATGGCATGCACTTGCATTATGGGTAGTGCTTATCCTTGCCGACATGTGGCCAATAAACAAGAAATATCTTAACAACGAAGATTTTGTCCCTAAAAGAAAAGCTGAAGTTCCTTTTACTCCTACAAAGGCAGATGAAATAATACTAACTGACAAAGATCCCGACTATAGAGTATTAAACATTGCTGTAAGTACTTTTAATGATGCTTCAACATCTTATTTCCATAAATCAATTGGAGGATACCATGGAGCAAAAATGAAACGTTATCAGGAACTTATTGAAAATAGTATTTCAAAAGAAATTCAGGAGATAGCTGCAAGGTTTAAAAATATAAAAACTCAGGAAGACCTTGATGGAGTTATGTCCGGATTGAATTCACTAAACATGCTTAATACCAGATATCTAATTTACAACCCCGGAGCAGCTCCTATCAAGAATCCTAATTCAATGGGTAATGTATGGTTTGTTGAGAAATGCAAGATAGCAGCAAATGCAAATGAAGAGATCGAATCGGTAAGTAAAATTGATATCTCAAATACAGCTGTTGTTGATAAACAATTCAGCAATCTTGTTTCCGGTAAAAACTTCAGAATCGACCCCTCATCTGAAATATCATTAAAATCTTATGTTCCAAATAAACTGGTATATAGTTCAAAGAGCAACAGTGAACAACTCGCTGTATTTTCAGAAATATATTATCCCAAAGGATGGATAGCAAGCATCGACGGGAAAGAAACACCCCATTTCAGGGCTAACTACGTTTTAAGATCGATGGTAATACCTGCCGGCAATCATGAAATCGTGTTCGAATTTAAGCCTTCTATATATAATAAGGGTACCAAAATTGCATTCGCTTCATCAGCTCTTCTCTTATTAGCTTTTGGAGGATTTTTATTCTTGGAATACAGGAAACGTTCAAATAAAGGAACTAATGCGTAAACGAACACCAAAACCACTTAAGGGAAGATTGCTGAGTGCATATTTCGTTTCAACACTCAGTATTACATTGGTATTATTCTTGATAGGTTTATTGTCGATGATAATATTCAACGCAAGATATTTGAATAATTATATCAGGGAAAATATTGGTCTTACTCTTGTTTTAAAAGAAGATGTAAAAGAAGCAGAGTTATTTCAATTGCAGAAAGTCTTATCAACGCAGCCTGAAGTAAAATCGGCCACTTATGTTAATTCACAAAGTGCTGAATCAATTCTCAGGGAAGAACTGGGAGAGGATTTTGTATCTTTCCTTGGATACAACCCTTTAAATGCAACTATTGACGTAAAATTGTTTGCAGATTACACCAGAAATGACAGCTTAGTTAATATTGAAAAAAAATTGCTTGAATTTCCTGAAGTTGAAGAGGTATATTATCAAAGAAACCTTGTGAATCTTATTAATGAGAATACAAAAAAGATAGGAATAATAATTTTGGGATTGGCTGTTGTCATGCTTTTTATTTTCCTTACTCTTATTAATAATACCATAAGATTGTCAATATACTCAAAAAGGTTTATAATAAACACGATGCAACTTGTTGGAGCCACTCGCAACTTTATCAGACGTCCAATTGTTGCCCGATCAGTTTTATATGGTTTTATTGGAGGGTTAATTGCAAACATAGTCTTAACAGTACTGATTTATACTTATATAAAGGAATTCAAGGAAATAATCAACTATAGCATTAATGAATTATTGTTGATAGTTTGCTCAATCGTATTTATAACAGGAATAACTATTTCTTGGTTTTCAACTACTTTTGCAGTAAATAAGTTTCTAAAATTGAAATATGATGAGCTATTTTATTAATAATTCAATGAATAAAAGAATATAAAGCAGTTATAAATTAAATCATTAATTTTACAACCTAAATTAAAGTCATAATAATGTCAAAAAATAAAAACGAAATTTCGACAAAAGAATCATTTGCTTTAGGTAAAGAAAACTACAAGCTGATGATCATTGGTTTCGCAGTTATTATAATTGGTTTTCTTTTAATGGCAGGGGGAGGCAGTGATGACCCCAAGGTTTTTAATCCTGCAATCTTCAGTTTCAGGAGGATAACCCTTGCTCCAATTGTAGTGCTGGCCGGTTTCATTTTTGAAATCTACGCCATAATGAAGAAACCAAAATCTACTGAAGAATAATAATGGAAATTTTTGAAGCGATTATCCTTGGTTTGATCCAGGGATTAACTGAATTTCTGCCTGTAAGCTCAAGCGGTCATCTTGCTATTTGTCATTCTATATTTGGTATAGAAGGAGAAAGCAGCCTGCTTTTCGATGTTACTTTACACGGGGCCACTGTTTTAAGCACGATAGTAATATTCTGGAAGGAAATTATAGACTTGATAAAAGGGGTGTTCACATTCAAATGGGATGAATCGAATAAATATCTTGCTATGCTTTTACTATCTGCAATACCTGCAGGTTTAGCAGGTGTATTGTTTAATGACCAGATAGAAACTCTCTTTACTGGAAATTTACTTTTCATAGGGTTCATGCTTCTTATTACAGCAACATTATTGTTGATTTCCAATTATGCCAGAAAAGGAACCAGAAAAATAGGTTTTTTAGATGCTCTTATTATTGGTGTAGCACAAATGGTTGCATTGATACCGGGCATTTCCAGAAGCGGATCAACAATTGCAACAGGTATGATAATTGGAAATGACAAATCGCAGCTCGCCAAGTTTTCATTTCTGATGGTAATTATTCCTATCCTTGGAGCAAATTTCCTTCAAATAGTTGGTGCAGATTTTTCAGCTGAGACCAGCGCCCCTGTTTTACCATTGATTGCAGGAGCAATAACAGCATTTGTTGCTGGATTGCTGGCATGCAAATGGATGATTAATCTGGTAAAAAAAGGGAAGATGCTATATTTTGCAGTTTATTGTATAGTTATAGGAATTATTGCAATTATTGCTGCCTGATTACATCCTGATATACTGACCTGAAAAAAATTTATATGGAACATAATTTCAATGAACTCGATTTTATTTCAGGTGAAATATTATTAATTGATAAACCTCTTGATTGGACATCATTTGATATAGTCAATAAGATAAGATCTAAGCTTGGATATAAGCTGAAAATAAAAAAACTAAAAGTAGGACATGCAGGGACGCTTGATCCAAAGGCAACCGGACTGGTAATTGTTTGTACTGGCAAGAAAACAAAAACGATTGATTTAATACAAGCTGAAGAGAAAGAATATATTGCTACTTTAAAGCTTGGTGCTACAACACCTTCTTTCGACCTTGAAACCGAAGAAGACAGTAACTGTTCAACAGAACACATCTCATTGGAAAATATAAATGACAGCTTAGCTCCCTTTATTGGAGAAATTGATCAGGTACCTCCAGTATTTTCAGCAATCAAGATAAATGGAAAAAGGGCATTCAGTTATGCAAGAAAAGGGAAAGAAGTAGAGATGGAATCAAGAAAGATAAAGATTGACGATATTAAAATATTGGACTTTAAGCTCCCTTATTTAGTGTTAAAAATAAATTGCAGCAAGGGTACATATATACGTGCAATCGCCCGTGATTTAGGAGAAAAACTGGGTTGTGGAGCATATCTTACAGGATTACGAAGAACAAGAATTGGAGATTACAATGTCGAAGATGCAATGACGATAGATAATTTTGAGGAAAACATTTCATTAATGTAACTATTAAAATAATTTTTCGTATAAGGCTGTCCGTACCATGATTGAGAAAGACATTATCTTCAAATATAAAATATATACCAAAAAGAATAACGAATGAAGTTATCTAAGTTTAAATTCAAATTACCCGAAGAATTAATAGCTATGCACCCGGCATATCATCGTGATGAAAGCCGGATGATGGTTTTGAACAGATCGAACCACACTATCGAACACAAAGTCTTTAAAGATATTATAGACTATTTCGAGGATGGTGACCTGATGATCTTTAACGATACAAAAGTTTTCCCCGCACGCCTGTTTGGCAATAAGGAAAAAACCGGAGCTGAAATTGAAGTATTCCTGCTCAGAGAATTAAACAGGGAACAACGATTATGGGATGTTCTGGTTGATCCGGCCAGAAAAATAAGGATTGGGAATAAACTTTATTTTGGAGAAGATGATCTGCTGGTTGCAGAAGTGATAGATAATACTACTTCAAGAGGGCGTACTTTAAGGTTTTTATATGACGGTCCTTATGAAGATTTTAAAGAAACACTGTTCGGACTGGGAGAAACACCACTGCCAAAATTCATTAAGAGACCTGTTGAACCGGATGATAAGGAAAGATATCAGACAATATTTGCAAAACATGAAGGAGCAGTAGCAGCACCAACAGCAGGACTTCATTTCAGCCGTGAACTGATGAAACGTCTTGAGATTGTCGGGGTTGACTTTTCTTATATAACATTACATGTAGGGTTAGGTAATTTTAGAAGTGTCGATGTTGAAGACCTTACAAAACACAAAATGGATTCTGAACAAATCTGGATTTCTCCGGACGTTTGTGATAAAGTTAAAAAGACCAAAGATGACCGAAAAAACATTTGTGCAGTAGGCACAACTGTCATGAGAACACTTGAAAGCTCGGTTTCAACCAATGGACTTCTAAAACCTTATGAAGGATGGACTAATAAATTTATTTTCCCTCCTTATGATTTTAGTGTTGCTAACAGAATGGTTTCTAACTTTCATCTTCCTTTATCTACTCTTCTTATGATGGTTTCAGCTTTTGCTGGATATGATTTCTTAATGGAAGCATATAAACAAGCAATAAAAGAAAGGTACAATTTTGGGACTTATGGTGATGCCATGCTGATAATATAAAAATCAAATAATTAATGAAGCCGGATTTAATAAACAATCCGGCTTTTTTATTTCCCTTTTATCATGAAGCAAAAGCTAATGTTACAATACTGACCTTTGAGCCTGTACAGCCGAGTATTGCATTAGCGCAAGCCTCTAAAGTTGAGCCGGTAGTTATTACATCATCTACAAGAAGTATATGCTTGTTTTCATAAATTCCGTCAGACCTTACTGCAAAAATATTATTGACATTTTCCCATCTTTCGTATCTCCCTTTTTTAGTTTGTGTATTGGTATATCTGACTCTGTATAAATTTTTGATTTCAACCGGTATTCCTAATGAATATGAAAGCCCCTCTGCAATTGAAAGACTTTGATTATAACCTCTCTTTCTTTCTTTTCTAGGGTGTAGTGGAACAGGAACAATATAATCTACGCTTCCGAAATAATCAGCACCCTTCAATTCATAGCCATAATTCTTACCCAATTCAAAACCTGCATCTTTAAATCCTTTATATTTAATCTTGTGTAATACTTTTTGCCATATACTCCCTTTTTGATAAAGGAAAAAGGATGATGCCTTTTCGATCTTAACCCTGCCCCAGAAAATCATTTCAACCTTGTTATCTTCAACCTTATGAAAATTTG
>CAYUEI010000043.1:0-4641 GCA_964443445.1 uncultured Prolixibacteraceae bacterium
CTTGAAGGACCAGTTACAAGATATCCGGTTTTAGGATCAGCAGTCAGGTAATCAACAAAGAAGAGAGAAGCTTCTTTCAGAACAGGGTAATTTTTCTTGAGAAATTCAATGTCGCCGGTAAAAAGATAATGTTGCCAAATATGCTGGCAGCACCAGGCAGCGCCCATTGGCCACATTCCCCATTCTGCCTTTCCTTCAGCAGTTGTCCAGTACCAAACGTTAGTATCGTAATGAGCCATAAACCCCCGGCTGTTATACATCTCCTTTGCTGTGATTCTTCCTCTTGGTCTTAAGCTGTCGATCAAAGCAATAAAAGGAAGGTGACATTCAGAAAGGTTTGTAACTTCTGCAGGCCAGTAGTTCATTTGGATATTAATATTAATATGATAGTCGGCGCTCCATGGAGGAACAAGGCCATCAGCCCATATTCCCTGTAAATTAGCAGCAAGATCACCGGGGCGGGAACTGCTTATAAGAAGGTATCTGCCAAAATTGAAGTAAGTCTCAATTAGATCATTGTCTTCCCCACCCTTCTTTACAGATTCCAGTTTAATATCTGTTGGAATATCGTTATCATCATTACCTCCAAGATCAAGTATAACCCTGTCGTAATATTTCAGATAATCAGCAATATGGTCTTCTTTCATTTTGCCATAATCCTTTCTCAATATTCTGAATAAAGTTTCATTGCATTTTATCTTTGGGTCTTCTCCCCAATAGTTTGTTGAAGCAGTAAGGTAAAATATTACGGAATCTGCATCAGAAACAATAATACTATCACCCTTGGTAATCATCTTACCTTCAAAAGGAACAACTTTCAAAATTGAATAATAACTAACACCGGGATTAAGGTCTTTAACATCAACATCTCCGGCAGTAACTCTGCCTGACATTAGTATCTTATCCTTTTCAGCGATAATGAAAGCATCTTTCTTACGGGTCAAACGTGAACTTAGATTAACAGTTCCTTCTTTATTACTTTTAACTTTAACAACCAGAATCTGGTCTGGCGCTGAAGAAAAATACTCACGGGTAAATATTGCGCCATCTGCTTTATATGATACAGTTGCAACAGCTTTACTCAGGTCAAGTTCACGTGAATAATCAGTAATATTTTTACCGTGTTTCATATTAATGTAAAGGTCGCCGAGAGATTGATACATGTTCCAGTTACCATTCCCCATAAAATCACGTTCAGTAATTTCCTGAGCCTTTTCATATTCACCTTCAAAAAGAAGCTTGCGAATTTCAGGAAGATATTGATATGCACCCGGCTTATCAGTAAAATGTTCACGGCTGCCTGTCCACACTGATTCTTCATTCAACTGGATTCTTTCCCGTTTAACATCTCCGAAAACCATTCCTCCCAATCGGCCATTGCCAATTGGAAGAGCATCTTCCCATACTTTAGCAGGTTGTTTAAACCAAATCTTCTCTGACGCGAATGACACTGAAGTAAGCAGAAGGAAAGCCAAAAGTGAAATAATATTTTTCATCCTTATAAAATTTATCGATAAAATTTACATTATTCAATTTCAGTAATATTTGTTATTTCAAGAAACCACTTCTTTTTATGATTGCATATTTAAAACTCAAAGATTTATTTGTGTGCAAATTTAGAATAATAATATAGTCCTACATAGATTAGAATGTATCATAAAAGTGTATTTAAACACATCCTAATCCATTTGTCGATAACAAAGATAACCGATAAGGAAACGGCAGGATTTAATTTCTTTTGACTGGAACTGATGAAAAAATATTTATTTCGAACAAGTGAATCATTTATTTAATATTTCCAAATAAATAATATTAATTTTAAAGTTCATATAATATAAAGTCAAATCTTAACCTCAATCTCATGAAAAATACTTCTTCGGTATTACTTGTGATTCTGTTTTCAACTTTTTGCAACCATTTATTAGCTCAGCCAATTAATGAACTAAAAGCAAAAAAGATTGCTGATAACTTTTTCGCAAAATTAAATGATAAGCCCATAAAGCTAACAAGCGCAGATTCAATCGAGTATGAAGAATCAACAATTCCCATCACAAGCGAGAATAAAGACACGTTGTATTATGTCATTAATAATTCTACTGACAACGGCTTTATATTATTATCAGCCGACGAGAGAGTATGGCCAATTTTAGGTTATTCATTAGATGGAAAATACAGCGCCGAAAATCTACCACCTGCATTTGTTTATTGGATGGAAACCCGGAAGTCTGAAATTGAATGGATAAAACAAAATGTAACACAAGCTGACAGCGAAGTAAGTCAGCAATGGGAAGCCTTGAATAACAACAATATACCTTTAGAATCTGGAACATCGTCAGTTGCTCCTTTGTTACAAACAACATGGAATCAAGGCTGCTATTATAATGAGCTTTGTCCAACTGATGAAGATGGGCCTTGCGGCCATGTTTGGGCTGGTTGTGTTGCAACTGCAATGGCTCAGGTTATGAAATACTGGAATTATCCTACAACTGGAAATGGATCTCATTCATACACTCATGACACCTACGGCACCCAAAGTGCTGATTTCGAATCAACAATTTATCAATGGAGCCAAATGCCCAACAACGTTAGTAGTTCAAACAACTCTGTTGCAACATTGTTGTACCATTGTGGAGTCGCAGTTAATATGGATTACTCTCCAACAGGTTCCGGCGCATATGGTCCAAGAGACGAGTTCGTCAATTATTTTAAATATTCTTCCAACGCAAGCTATGTCTATAAAAGCGATTATTCATCAACCGAATGGGTGAAACTGTTAAAATCAGAATTGAATTTGCTCAGGCCTATTTGGTATCGGGGTGATGATGGGAGCACCGGTCATGCTTTTGTTTGCGATGGTTATCAAGCCGATGACTATTTTCACTTTAATTGGGGATGGGGCGGTTATTATGATGGTTATTTCTATTTAGGAAGCCTTAACCCGGGCTCATACACCTTTAATTTAGATCAAGGAGCTATTGTAAACATAATACCAACAAGCTTACCTGATGATTACAATGGGTTTTTTATATCAGATAACAATTTCCAAATTGAACCATTTGGAGGTGACGACTCATTATTAATATTTTCCAGTTCAAACTGGTCAGCTATTTCCAATCAGTCGTGGCTAACTTTTCCTGCAAATGGCTCATCCGGTAAATCATCTTTACATTTTTCAGCTGAAAGGAATGAAACCGGAAGTACCCGTTCAGCTGAGATAACCATATCCGCATCAGGATTTGGAAACCAAATAGTTACAATAAGCCAGTCGTCTGATTCAATAGTTAATGTTACTCCAGGTGAGTTGTATAGTCAAATAAGTACTTTCTTATCAAACATAAAATATCTGACAATTAACGGAAGTATTGATGCCCGGGATTTTCTAATAATGAGAGACAGCATACCTAATTTAACAGGAATTGATTTGAGTAATGCTTCTATCGTTTCTTATACAGGAACCTTCGGAACTTCAGGAGCTAGCACAGTAACATACCCTGCTAACCAAGTTCCTGATTATGCATTCAATAAACCTGTATTAAATTCAGGCAAACCAATTCTTGAAAATATTATACTACCAAACACTGTTATCTCAATTGGCAACTATGCCTTTTACAGATGTAGTGGTTTAAAATCATTTCCTGAAGGTTCATCAATTACAACAATTGGCAATTATGCTTTTTATAGTTGCAAAGGGCTACGATCAATTGTTCTGCCATCTTCTTTAACAACTATTAATACTTACGCTTTTTATTACTGTACAGAAAGTGATTCAATCTACATTCCATCGTCCGTTATTCTTATTGATAATAATGCGTTCCGAGATTTTAGAGGCTTAATAAATGTCGATTTAAATAATACTGTGTACTCAAGCGAGGATGGAGTATTATTCAATAAAAATAAAACCACTTTAATTCACTGTCCTACTTCAAAAGAAGGACATTATGATGTTCCTTCAACCGTGACAACAATAAATAATGGTGCTTTTTACAAATGTTTTAAATTAACAGATATAGGGTTGCCGATAATTTTGACAACATTAGGAAGTGAAACGTTTTATGGTTGTTCCGGGTTAACTGATATTCAACTACCATCAAGTTTAACCTCAATTGGAACATATGCCTTTCAATATTGCAGTGCTTTAACTTCAATTGTATTTCCCTCAAAGTTAGTTTCAATTGGAAATTATTCTTTTAGATCCTGTAATAGATTATCATCAATCTCAATACCCTCATCAGTTACAACAATAGGCAGTGCTGCTTTTTATGGGGATACTAGCATTACAAAAATAGAAGTATTTAAAACAGTTCCTGTTAACTTGAGTTCATCAATTAGTGTTTTTTATAATGTGAACAAAACAACTTGTTCATTATATGTCCCATATATTTCTTACGACCTATATGCTGTAGCCAACCAATGGAAGGATTTTTTGAAAATAATAAGAATGCCCGGTTTTTCACTTTCATCAACTACTGCAAATCTGCGTGGCTCTGATAATAATACTGATTCAATAATTATAAGTTCAAATATTACATGGTCAACAAGCTCTAACCAACCCTGGTTAACAATTAATCATACGAATGGAAGTGGAAATGATACGTTAATATTTACAGCTCAAGCAAATCCATTTATAACACAACGGGTAGC
>CAYUEI010000043.1:4741-16161 GCA_964443445.1 uncultured Prolixibacteraceae bacterium
TTCAGTAACTGTTTCTGCACCGGGAATTGAAAATCAAATTATTGAAGTAACTCAACTACCAGGCGATACTCTATTACTGGTATCTCAATATGAACTGATTATTGCTGATACTCTGGGAAGTAACAAATCAGTAAATATTACATCAAATACTTCCTGGTCAGTTACATCAGACCAAAGCTGGCTTGATATTGACCCGGAATCAGGAACAGGAAACCATCAGGTTGTATTTACAGCTCAAGCAAATCCATTTATAACACAACGGGTAGCTTCAGTAACTGTTTCTGCACCGGGAATTGAAAATCAAATTATTGAAGTAACTCAAAAAGAAAGAGTTGAAAACCTTATTCCCAATTATTTTGAAGTTAACGACACTATTATTTCAGATAATCAATTTGCTTGTTTCAATGCTCTCGAAACAATAAGAGTTGCAACGGAACCTAATGGCGTTTTAATTCAAAATGGATCAACAGTTAATTTCATTGCAGGAAAATCGATTGTTTTTTTACCTGGATTCCATGCCGAAGCTGGTAGTAATGTTCATGCGTATATCACAACCGATGGTTCATTTTGCGAAAATGATAATATTGCAATTGTCGAAAATACTAGTTTTGAAAAGAGTACTGATGGTGTAATACTCCCTGAAGACAAATCCGTAGATTTATTACAAAAATTTGTAAAGATCTATCCTAATCCAAATAATGGCCAATTCACACTTGAATTGAAAAACTTCCAAACCAGTTCTGCTATTTATATTTACAACCTGTTAGGCACCCAAGTATATCTGTCAAATACAACAAGTGAGGTAGATCACAAGATAAACGTAAGCGGATTAAGAAAGGGAATTTATATTGTAAAAGTAATAGATGGAAAAGAGCAGTTTACGAGGAAGATAGTTGTTGAGTAATATAATTAGAACTTACAAAAAAATAGATGGAAGAATGGTGAACCGTTCTTCCATCTATTTATCTTATTAAACCTGTATCGTATTTTTGGGCAATAAAAAATTCTATCGGTTGAACAAAAGTTCACGATATTTAGGCAATGGCCATAATTCATCATCAATAATCAACTCCAGAGAATCGATATGTTGCCTGATATCTTCAAGGTATGGTCTTACAGTTTCATCATAAGCGTAAGCCTTTTCTCTGCCATCTTCAACAACATTAGCAACTTTACGGGCATCAATCATCTTTTCAACCTTAGTTTTAATTGAATTAACATGCTCAGATATTTCCCTGATAAGATCCATTCTGTTTCCAGCCAATTCATTATATTCATCGCCAAATATATCTTTTAATGCAGCTACGTTCTTAGCAAGCTGTGTTTGATATTTCATAGCAGTAGGAACGATGTGGTTCAATGCAAGGTCTCCAAGAACACGGGCTTCTATTTGAATTTTCTTGGTAAACTTTTCAAATTCAACCTCTAATCTTGCTTCGAGTTCTTTTTCGTTGAAAACTCCCATGCTTTTAAATAACTCTTTTGTTTGTTCAGAAACAAAAGCTTCAAGAGCCTTAGGGACACATGTAATGTTTGTCAATCCTCTTTTTTCAGCCTCTTCAACCCATTCCTGACTGTAGCCATTACCATCGAAGCATATTGGTTTACATTTAGCAATATACTTTTTAAGCACCTGGAAAATAGCTTCATCCTTTTTTAGCCCTTTTTCAATAATTGCATCTACATCAGTTTTAAACTCTCTCAGCTGAGCGGCAACAGCGGTATTCAACGCAATCATGGCAGAACCGGAGTTTGCAGAAGATCCAACTGCCCGGAATTCAAACCTGTTTCCTGTAAAAGCAAAAGGGGAAGTTCTGTTTCTGTCAGTATTATCGAGGAGAATTTCAGGGATTCTTCCAATATCAAATTTTAGTGACGTCTTAAGTTCAGGAGTCATCTTACTGTCGGTGACATTGTGCACTATAAGGTCGAGCATTTTATTAACTTCAGAACCCAGGAAAGCCGACATTATAGCCGGAGGTGCTTCGCTTGCTCCAAGTCGATGAGAGTTATTTGCATTCATAATAGAAGCTCTGAGAAGATCCTGATGTTTATAAACTGCCATTAAAGTGTTTACAATAAAAGTCAGAAACTGCAAATTGCCCTTAGGATTTTTACCCGGTGAATATAAAATAACACCCGTATCCGTTGACAAAGACCAGTTATTGTGTTTTCCTGATCCGTTGATTCCGGAGAAAGGTTTTTCGTGCAAAAGAGCTTTGAAATTATGCTTACGGGCAGTTTTCTCAAGAAGGTCCATGATCATAAGATTATGATCGTTTGCCAGGTTACATTCCTCGTAGATTGGAGCTAATTCAAACTGATTAGGAGCGACCTCATTGTGTCTTGTTTTAAGTGGAATACCTAACTTATAGGCTTCATTTTCAACATCACGCATGAAATTACCGACACGTTCAGGTATAGAACCGAAGTAATGGTCTTCCAGCTGCTGATCCTTTGCAGAGGAGTGCCCCATCAGAGTACGTCCGGTAAGAGCTAAATCAGGTCTTGCCTGAAATAATGCATCGTCAATCAGAAAATATTCCTGTTCCCAGCCAAGGTTTGCGATAACTTTAGAAACATTCTTATCAAAATACTGGCATACTTCTACTGCTGCTTTATCAACTGCATTTAAGGCTTTCAGGAGAGGAGCCTTATAATCAAGAGCTTCCCCGGTAAATGAAATAAAAATAGTTGGGATACAAAGGGTTGTGCCAACAATGAATGCCGGTGATGAAACGTCCCAGGCTGTATACCCTCTGGCTTCGAATGTTTGACGTATACCACCGCTTGGAAAGGACGAAGCATCGGGTTCCTGCTGAGCGAGAAGCTTACCGGAAAATCCTTCAACAACTCCACCTGTTTCATTAAGATCAATAAAAGCATCATGTTTCTCGGCCGTACTGTCAGTCAATGGCTGGAACCAGTGGCTGTAATGGGTTGCTCCATTTTCAATAGCCCATGATTTCATTCCTGCTGCAACGCCATCAGCAAGTTTACGGTCAATGGTAGTCCCATTATCGATAGCATCTGTAACAGCCTTAAAAGCATCTTTAGACAAATATTTTTTCATTTTTCCTCTGTCAAAGACCAACATACCGTAATAGTCGGATGTGAGGGGAGAAACTTTATTTACTTCCAGAGGTTTTCTGTCAAGTAATTTCTCAAAAGCAATCAAACGAAATGTAGCCATATAAGTATATTTTAATATTCAGATAATTATCAACATATATTTATTGAATTCAAATAAAGGGAATGTCGCATCATTATTTCTAAAATCAAATGTATGCTTTAATAATTTAGATACTATTTTTTTAGGGGGTATTTTAATTTTTATAGCTTTTTTTTAATATTATCTCTATCTTTAAAGTCATATTAAATTTTATACCCCTTTTTTTTAGAGTTTATTATTATTTTTAACCATATTACAAATAAGCTAATGCATAATAAATCATGAAAAAATAAACAGGTCTTATCTTATTCATAACAAATAGTGACCTGAGAGCTATCAAACACCATAAGAAAGTTTTGTTATGGTATTTGATAGCTCTTTAGTGTATGTTTAGTACAAATGAAGTCGGGGTTTATATAAATGGGGAAAAAATAAAATGAAGAGGGAAATTGTACACCTTCTTAATCTCAAGGATTTGTTGTTAATAAATGAATTTCAGACATATTGAATATTTTAATATTTTTGAGAAAATTCTACTAAAAGCTTAAACTATTGGAACATTTAATATGAAGAAATTTCTCCTTTCAATATCATTACTCTTTTTAATATTGATAGCTTATGGAGTAGAAAAAGAAGAATTATCGAGAAGAATAGAAATCTTGATCGACAGCCTTGATCCTTCCCTTCCAATAATTGAACCAATATTTGAGGAATTCATAAGTGATGTATCTATTTGTAAAGGTCCGGGACATACATATTATCTTACTGGAACAACAGGAGACAAAGAAGGCGTTAATAAAGGCATTAAGGTATGGACATCAAGAGATTTAAAAAACTGGAACCTTATTGGCAATAACGGATTTGTATGGAACTTTGATGATGATGGTAATCCATGGCAGAAAGGAATTTTAGATTCATACGGCACAAAAAAAAGAGCGATAATAGCTCCAAAGGTTCATTTTCTGAAAAATAACTTCTGGATCACGTATACAGTATCTAATTCAAATAAATCGGGTATTTTAAAAAGTACAACAGGAAATCCAGAAGGGCCATACGCAGATATCAGCGGAAAGGAACCTTTGGTAAATGGTGTCAATCCTTCACTTTTTATGGATTCTGACAGCTCGGTTTATTTTACTTGGGATAATGGGAAAATCACAAAATTGAAAAACGACTTAAGTGATTTTGCCAATTCTCAGATAAATATTCTGACTGATAAAGAAGGAAATTCTATTGGTGATTTTGGAATATACCTCACTTATATTGATGGTTTATATATGGTTGTGGGTTCGCAGTGGAATAGCAATAATTCAAATTGCTCATCAGGAACGTTTTCTGAAGGAAACCATGAGCAGTTGATTGATTCCCGGCTTGATTGTGTAATTGCAACTTCTGAAAATCTTATGGGGCCATATACTCAGGCTTATGTTTCAATACCTCATGGGGGAGGGAATATGATATTTGAAGATTTTGAGAGGAAATTATGGGCTTCATTTTTTTGCAACAAAGAATCTTCAGCCCCTTTCAGTGAAAGGCCTGCATTAATACCTATCAACTATAAATCGGGGAAACTGACGTACGAGCATAATTATGAATTTTATCCAAATGATACAATCCCGGTTATTTATGTTTCAAGGGAGGGAGATAATTCTAATGGTAAATCGTGGGATAAAGCATATACATCGCTTCAAAGTGCGATAGATTATTCTCCAAACAACACTCAAATATGGGTAGCTAAAGGGAATTATGATTCTTCAGTTAGAATAGATTTGCGTGAGGCTATTTACATATTTGGAGGGTTCAAAGGAAATGAAAAAAGATTATCGGAAAGGAATATAGATGAAAATCAGGTAGTTCTTAATGGTAAAAGATCGGAAAAACACGTATTATCGATTACTACAAGTAAATACATTAGGATAGACGGACTGGCAATAAAAGCTGGAAATGCCTCAGGATTAAGCACAAACCAGCAATATGGAGCCGGGATTCATATTCTGGGGGGAGGAGAAACAATCAGAATATTAAACTGCAAAATAGAAGAAAACAAAGCTGACCAGGATGGAGGAGGATTGTACGCATCAATCGGAGCATCGCCATTAATAATAAATTGCTCTTTTAAAAAGAATGTTTCCAAAAATAATGGAGGGGCGATTGCTGTCAACTGCAATTCAACTAACGGGTATTATACAAGGATATACAACAGTGTTATAGACAACAACACTGCGTACGGGGATGGTGGTGCGGTTTACTTTGACAGTAATCAAAAGAACACGGGGTTGTTGAAAATTGTTAATTCAGTCATCTCGAATAATTACACTCAACAAGATTACGGAACAATTGCCCTTGACCGAAGCGCAAATTTTTTATTACTGAATAGTGTTGTTTGTAATAACGAAGGCCCTTTAAATTCAAATGTTATATCGAAATTAGGACGTATTCCTTCTTATAGCAGGATAATCAATTCCATTTTCTGTTCAAACAAAGGAGGGAGTCTTTTCAACATTGAAGGAGAAGCTTCTTATGAAAAGAAGGGAGCTCTTTCAGCGCAGACAAAAATATGGACTAGTTTCAACAATTGTGTATTTTGGGAAAACGAAATAAACTCAATTGTAAAAAGGAATTTTGACAATAAGGAATGGGTAAATCCCAATGATATTAATTCTTCATTGTTAGGAGAAAAGAATGAATCATTCAATCCCGAATTTGTTGACCCAACAAAGGGGGATTATCATCTTAAGCCAATTTCCAGGTGTAAAAATAAAGGGACTTCAAAATATTGTTTTGAGCTTGATTTGGATGGGAACTCAAGGACAGATGGCTGGAGCAATGAATCGGTTTCGATAGATATAGGTATTGATGAGATAAGGTGATCAACCTCTCAACGCTTCAGCTCCCGATGTAATCTCAACAATTTCATTAGTAATAGCAGCCTGTCGGGCATTATTGTATTCAGTTGTAAGCTCATCAATCAGGTCATTAGCATTCTCGGTAGCTTTATGCATCGCCACCATTCTGGCGCCTTGCTCGGCAGCATTGGAGTCTATAAGGATTCTGTACAATTGCATTTTGAGGGCTTGTGGAACAATTGATTCCATGATTTCATCCCTGGAGGGTTCAAAGATAAAATCGTTTAAAACTATGTCAGTTCCTTTATCTGGAGGTAAAACAACTGGTAGAAATTGTACTGCCGTTAAGGTTTGAATTGCAGCAGCTTTAAATTTATTATAAACAATATCAACACGTTGAAACTTTCTTTCAAGGAAATAATTTATCAATACTTCCGCAAATACAGAGACGTTCTCTGAATTAAGATTATTCAGCAATTCATTATTTTCTCCAACAACTTCCAATCCTCTGGATGTAAGACCTTTTTCAGCCTGTTTCCCAATAGTAATAAATTTAACATCCCCAGATTTAAATTGAAGGTCATAATTCTCAAATGCGTGGATTATAGAAAACTTGGTGACATTTGAATTGAATGCTCCGCATAATCCTCTATTAGAACCGACTACAACGATAAGAACATCTTTAATTTCGGGTTGTAGAAAATATCTGTTTATAAACTCAACACCTCCCTGGCTTAATGATTCGATAATTTCCTGAAGCTTCTTGTCATAAGGAATAACTTTAAGAATCTGGTCCTGAGCCTTCTTAAGCTTAGAAGCAGAAACCATTTTCATAGCATTTGTAACTTGTCTGGTATTCTTAATAGAAGTTATTCTATTCCTTATTTCCTTAAGTTGGGCCATTTACTATTTAAATTTAACCGACATTTCAGCAGCTGCTATTTTCAAAGTGTTTTTTATTTCATCCGTCAGGTTGCCTGATTTTAAATCACTGAGCATCTCCGAATGATTAAGTTCAAGGTAATCAATAAAGTCCTTTTCAAATGAGCTGATATTATTCAGTGAAATATCGCTCAACAAATCTTCCACCCCGCAGAAAATAATAGCGATCTGATGCTCTATTTTCATTGGTTTAAAGTGTTTTTGCTTTAGAATTTCAGCATTCCTGGCTCCTTTAGACAGCACTTTCTTTGTAGCGGTATCGAGCTCTGATCCAAACTTAGAGAAAGCTTCAAGTTCGCGGAACTGAGCCTGGTCGAACTTTAAAGTTCCGGCGATTTTTTTCATTGCCTTAGTCTGAGCGTGTCCTCCGACACGAGACACTGAAATGCCAACGTTAATTGCAGGTTTTATACCTGCGTTGAACAGGTGAGATTCAAGGAATATCTGACCATCTGTGATAGAAATAACATTAGTAGGAATATAAGCTGCGACATCGCCTGCCTGAGTTTCAATTACAGGCATTGCAGTAAGAGAACCTCCTCCCTTGACTTTACCAACAAGGCACTCCGGAAGGTCGTTCATTTTGGCAGCAATCTCGTCGGATTCAATAATTTTAGCTGCTCTTTCCAACAATCTTGAATGAAGATAAAACACATCACCCGGATAAGCTTCCCTGCCTGGTGGTCTTCTTAAGAGAAGTGAAACTTCGCGATAAGAAACAGCTTGTTTGGATAAATCGTCATAAACAATCAAAGCGGGGCGACCAGTATCGCGGAAAAATTCACCGATTGCAGCACCAGCATATGGAGCATAGAACTGCAAGGCTGCCGGATCAGAGGCAGTTGCCAAAACAATAGTTGTATAATCCATGGCACCGTATTTCTCAAGGATATTTGCCAGATTAGCGATAGTTGATCCTTTTTGTCCTACAGCTACATAAATACAATAAACAGGATTACCTTTTTCGAAATTCTCTCTTTGGTTAATAATTGCGTCGATTGCTATTGTTGTTTTACCTGTTTGCCTGTCACCAATTATCAATTCTCTTTGACCTCTACCAATAGGGATCATAGCGTCAATAGCTTTAATACCTGTATGCAAAGGCTCTTTAACCGGTTGTCGGAAAATAACCTGAGGAGCTTTACGTTCGAGGGGCATTTCAAATTTTTCGCCAGTGACAGGTCCTTTCCCGTCGACAGGCTGTCCAAGAGTATTAATCACTCTACCAATAACTCCATCACCAACCATAATTGAGGCCATTCTCTTCAAACGTTTAACGACATTTCCTTCGCGAATACCGGATGAAGGTCCAAGAAGAACAGCTCCGACATTATCTTCTTCGAGATTAAGAACTATACCTTTAACTCCATTTGAGAATTCAATCATTTCATTTGATTCAACACTACTCAGACCATAAATCCGGGCAATACCATCGCCTACCTGCAGAATAGTACCTATCTCATCAAATGAAGCTTCTGGTTCAAAACCTGCAAGCTGTTCTTTTAAAATTGCTGAAATTTCAGCAGGCCTGATATTTGCCATAGCTTTCTATTTTGATTCTAATTGTTTTGCTAAAAGATTTAATCGGGATGTTATTGAAGCATCAAATTGCATACCGTCAATAGTAAAAATAAAACCTCCAATTAAGTCATTATTGATTTCAGATTCCATTTCAATAGTTGAGTTAAGCTTTAGTTCAAAAGCATTTTTAATCCTATCCAGTAAACTTTGGTTAATCTCCTTTGCACAAACAAGTCTGGCCTTAATCACCTTGTTTTTTGACCTTATTAAATCATTTACATTAATGAGAATAAACTTAAGGTAAGTTTCCCGGTTATTATCAATAATAAGCTTTAAAAAATTAAAAGTTATTTGATTTATTTCAGGAGATAATAATTTTTTTAGTGTTTCTATTTTTTCACTTTTAGAAATACCTTTTTTAAGGAAATAATTCATAAACCCCGGATATTTATCCATGGCATTTATCAACATATAGGAATCCTTTTCAATTTCATCAAGGACACCCTTTTCTTGGGCCAATTGAGTAAAGGCCTTAGCATAACGTACAGTTACTCTGTTTCTGTCCATTACTTAATTTAATTCAACATCTTTGACAATATCATTTACAAGCTTTTCATGCCTGTTCTTATCTTCAAGATCAGAGCGAATTATTTTAGAAGCAATCTCAAGTGAAAGAAAAGCAATTTGGGTTTTTACATCATTAATTGCAGCATCCTTTTCCATTTCAATTTTCTTTTTAGCTTCATCAATAATTCTGTCGGCTTCTTCCCTTGCTTTGATTTGAGCAGCCTTAATTATCTTATCCCTTTGTTCAACACCTTCCTTCATCAGATTAAGTTTTTCCTGTTGTGCTAATTCAACAATAGATTTCTGCTCACTTTCAAGCTGTGCTATTTTCAAATCGGCTTCTTTAGCAGCGTTTAGTGAATTTTCAATTGTTGTTTCTCTTTTCTCAATTGCCTTTAACAAAGGTTTCCAGGCAAATTTTGTCAAGAAAAACAAAACAATAAGGAAAATCAAAGTAATCCAAATCATCGTACCCAAATGAGGAAAAAGAAACATAGCAAAAAATTTTAAAGTTTAAATAAAACGCCATATTCAGGCAACCCCTTTATATATGGCGTTAACATCTTATAAAATAGCAAGAAGAACACAAACAATGACTGCGAGGAATGCAACTCCTTCAATAAATACTGATGCTACAATCATGTTTGAACGAATGTCAGACATTGCTTCAGGCTGGCGGGCAATTGCCTCCATAGCTGAGCTTCCGATCTTGCCAATGCCAATTCCGGCAGCAATAGCTGCAAGTCCTGCGCCTATACCGGCACCTAGTTTTCCGATAGCCATTTCGGCCAGTAATACCATTAATATTGACATACTCTTAATTATTAATATTATAAAACACTATTTCAATTTTTCTTTTTTTCCACTTGTCCTTCATCAGTAGCCAATCCAAAATACATTGCAGATAAAAGTGTAAAAATATAAGCTTGAATAAAAGCAACAAGCAAATCAACAACGAGCATAAAAACACTAAATGCAACAGATATTAAAGAAGTTCCTGCACCAACAATAGGGTTGAATAATGAAGACATCAGAAAAATCAAAGTAACTAATACTCCAACAATCATATGTCCGGACAACATATTCGCAAATAACCTGATCATCAATACCAAAGGTTTAATAAAAATTCCAAGAAACTCAATAAAAGGAATCAATGGAATAGGCAGCTTCATAAAAATTGGCACATCCGGATTAATTATGTGCAGCCAATAATGTTTATTCCCGCTTACAGTCGTAATAATAAAAGTAAACACAGCAAGTACGCAAGTTACAGATATATTGCCTGTAATATTTAATTCAAGGGGTAAAATCAGGCCTATTAAATTAGCCAGAAGAATAAAGTTAAACACTGTAAGGAGAAAAGGCATATAATTTTTAAATTTCGCTCCGGCAAAAGGTTTAGCAATGTCGTCTCGCACAAATAAGACAAGAGGTTCAACGACATTTTGAATACCTTTAGGAACACTCATTGGGTTCTTTATAGTCTTCCCGGATCCTGAAATAAAAAAGATCAATAAAATAAAGGCAACGATAATTGATCCAATAACAGTCTTGGTAATTGACATATCAAAGGGCAGATATTCGGAACCGTCAGGTAGAATTTCAATTACTTTTTCTTTATTAAGTCCTTCTCTTTTAACATAAAAAGGGAATTCCTCCTGTCTTTTGTAAATTTTGTGTGATGAAAAAATGTGTAATCCAGAATGTTTGCTATACAAAATAACGGGCAATGGAATTGCAACGTCGATTTTACCAATTGTAATGAAATGCCATTCATGGGAATCATTAATGAAGTTTGAAATACTCTCCACCGCATTAACTCCTCCATTTTCTTCACCTTCATTTGCAAAAGATTGTATCGAGAATAATAAAAGGATAAATAAGATTATTTTATCAACCAGCCTCATAATATACAATCAAGATATAAATTTAAAAAAATGAAGTGAAATAGAGAAGGTATTTACGGAATTTATTTAGATTCGTTAATAAGGCTCATTACTGATCTTACTTCATATACTGCATATGCTACATATAAGATAAGATATACAACGAGAAATATTACAGCATTCTCTTCATCAAATATTATATATAAAACACCGAATATTATATATATAAACATTTTTATTAAGGATAGTATCATAAATTTAAAACTGAATTTAGAAATGTCTTTTTGGGAAATCTGAAGCATAAATTTATGAAGTACTAAGGTAGATACATAGTAAAATAGAAGAACAAAAGGTAAAATAGGGAGGAAATAACTCTTCAAAACAGATAAAAACAATAACAATCCTATACCCAGAATAATCAAAGTATAAGATGTAAGCCCTTTAATGAATCTTGAGAAACCATTTTCCATAATATCAATGTAAGGT
>CAYUEI010000044.1:0-14493 GCA_964443445.1 uncultured Prolixibacteraceae bacterium
GAGAGAAGAAAGACCTTTGCTATTGTCAGTCACCCTGATGCCGGAAAAACCACTTTAACTGAAAAGCTATTGCTTTTTGGAGGAGCGATACACGTTGCCGGTGCGGTAAAAAGCAATAAAATCAAAAAGTCGGCTACTTCCGACTTTATGGAAATAGAACGGCAGAGAGGTATCTCGGTTGCCACTTCAGTAATGGCTTTCGATTATAACGGTTATAAGGTAAATATCCTCGATACTCCCGGTCACCAGGATTTTCAGGAAGATACTTTCCGTACTCTCACGGCTGTCGACAGTGTGATAATTGTTATCGACGCTGCCAAAGGTGTTGAACCACAGACTAAAAAGCTTATGGAGGTTTGTCGAATGCGCAAAACTCCGGTTATTGTTTTTATAAACAAGATGGACCGCCCTTCCGAAGATACCTTCTACCTTTTAGAAGAGATTGAAAAACAGCTTCAGATTGGTACACGCCCACTTAGTTGGCCTATCAACAGTGGTCCTGATTTCAAAGGTGTCTACAATATATTCAATAAGAGTCTGCAGCTTTTTAATCCCAATGTACAGGAAATAGATCCAAATATCAGGTTTGATGACATCTACGACCCTGAACTTGAAAAATATATAGGAAAAGATGCCCCCGTACTTAGAGAGGAATTAGAACTTCTTGAAGGAGTATACCCTGAATTTGAAACAGAGGAGTACCTTGCCGGCAATCTTGCACCCGTTTTCTTTGGCAGCGCGTTGTATAATTTTGGAGTTCAGGAGCTTCTTAATACTTTTTTGAAGATTGCCCCTACCCCTCGTTCCAGAAATGCCCAGGAAAGGCTCGTAGACCCTTATGAAGAAGTATTCTCAGGGTTTATATTCAAGATTCACGCAAATATAGATCCAAATCATAGAAGCCGTATCGCCTTCCTGAAAGTTTGTTCAGGCAAGTTTGAAAGGAACAAAATGTACACTCACACCCGCACCGGCAAAACATTTAGAATTTCCTCCCCTACTGCTTTTATGGCCGATAAAAAGGAAGTTATTGATGAAGCCTATCCGGGAGATATTGTTGGTTTGCCCGATAATGGAAATTTAATCATAGGAGACACAATTTCTGAAGGTGAAAACATTCACTTTAAAGGACTTCCAAGCTTTTCGCCTGAAATGTTCAGGTATATAGAGAATGCCGACCCTATGAAGTCGAAGCAACTTGAGAAAGGAGTTGATCATCTTATGGACGAAGGTGTGGCACAGTTGTTTACAAGCCAGCTTAATGGTCGTAAAATAATAGGCTGTGTTGGACAGCTGCAGTTTGAAGTTATTCAATACAGGCTTGAGCATGAGTATAATGCAAAGTGCCGGTTTGAAAATATCTCAATGTATAAGGCTTGTTGGATAGAAAGTGACGACCAAAAGATAATTGATGAATTCTGCAAAAGAAAGCTTCAAAGAATGGCTAAGGATAAACAGGGAAGAAATGTCTTTATGGCCGACTCCCCTTTCATTCTTGACATGGCTCAGCAGGATTTTAAAAGTATAAAATTCCACTTTACTTCTGAATTTTAAAGTTAATAGAGTTTTCATCTTTCTGAGAGGTAATTTATTTAAAATCATTTCCGATTTTTTTATTTTAGTGTAGTTTATACACTACTTTATATATTATGTATATATCAGGAAGATGTTTTTTTGAATTTTACCATCTCAGATTCTATTTTATATTCGACAACATACTAATATAAAATGCAGATTATAAGCAAAATATAATTTGATATTATTTAGAAAACGTAAAAATTACGCTTTCTGTTTTTTTGATTAAGTTTTTTTATATATTTACAGTGTGTAAATGTTACACATTAACTCAATCAATGTCAAAAATAATACCAAATATATCTGTCGACTGTGTAATCTTCGGATTTGATACAAAACAACTGAATGTTTTATTAGTTGAAAGAAAGCTTGAAGATGAGAAGTCGCACGAGGTTCTTATAGACGATTGGACATTAATAGGCTATCACATTTTTGAAGACGAGGACTACGACACTGCTGTTGCCAGGATATTAAAAAACCTTTCAGGTCTTGATAATATTTATCTTGAGCAGTTTTATGCATTTGGAGGTGTCAACAGGGTCAGTTCACCAAAGGATCAGCTTTGGCTTGAACATCAGTCGGAAGGTTTTGCCCACAGGATTGTAACAGTTGGATATTATTCTCTTATAGACAATACTACTGTTACCCTATCGCTTAAAGAAAGGAACGTAAAATGGTTTCCTATTTCTGAACTTCCTGAGCTTGGCTTTGACCATCAGGAAATTCTGGATAAAGCCCTTGAAAAGCTTAGAGGTAAGCTTAGATCTGAGCCAATTGGCTTTGAGCTCCTGCCGGAGAAATTTTCAATAACGCATCTTCAGAAGCTTTATGAATCGATTCTTGGGGTGACACTCGACCGAAGAAACTTCAGAAAGAAGGTAATGCAGATGAAATATGTAATTCCGCTGAATGAAAAGCAAAAGGATGTAAAGCATAAGCCCGCACAGCTCTTCATCTTCAGTAAGGATGTTTACGAAAGGACAAAAAGAGAACGTTTTGATTTTTCAATATAACCCAGTCAATTTAATTATTTTACACAACCCAGTCAATTAATTATTTAAGCCATGAATTATTTACAAAACAATTTAAAAGTAAGATGACAGGATTAAACCAGAAATTAAAGATCTCTGAAAAAATCGGGTACGCTCTTGGAGATGGAGCTGCTAACATTGCCTGGAGAGGCGTAGCAACATTCTTGTTTATTTTTTATACCGATGTATTTGGTATAAGTCCGGCAGCAGTAGGAGTACTGATGCTGGTTGCACGTTTTGGTGACGGTATTATCGATGTTTTGATGGGTATAGTCTGTGACCGTACTAACTCAAAATATGGAAAATTCCGGCCATGGATAATGTGGACAGCCATTCCTTTAGGTATTACCCTTTCGCTTTTGTTTACTTCTCCTAATCTAAGTCAAACTGGTAAGATAGTCTATGCTTATGCTACTTATCTGACTTTCTTTATAATGTATACAGCCAATAATATTCCTTACGGTGCATTGATGGCTGTTATGACAGGTGATAATAAAGAAAGGACTACACTCGGTTCGTACAGAATGGTTGGTGCTTTTGCAGGAGGAATGCTTGTTCAAGGGGCTCTTTTATTTCTGGTTTCCCATTTTGGAAATATCAATCCTACAATAAATGTTGATAAGCTTGAAGAGAAAAGATATGAAGTAACTGTTTCGACTTCAGAAAATGTTGAAAATGTTAATATCAAAACTAAAGATGGCATAGCATTATTTTCCTGGGCTGATGCTAAACCAGAAAGTGCAACTGATGAGCCTTCGAAAGGAAAGAGCTTTTCAATGCAAGCAGGACAGGATTATTCTTTTATCGTTGAAGGTGAAGAAAACCTTGCAGCTGAAAAGATTACAATCATTGATCAGAAAAGAGGTTACAGTAATTCAATTTATATTCTGTCAGTATTCCTTTCATTATTCTTATTACTGACATTCTTTACTACTAAGGAAAGAATTCAACCTCCTAAGGAACAAGAGACTAACCTTGGTAAAGACCTTAAAGACCTGATAAGGAATAAACCTTGGGTGATATTATTACTTATAGGATTGTTGTTTAATGTCTATAATTCGATAAAACAAGGTATTGTAGTGATTTATTTCACACATTACATGCACAATCAGCTTCTTGCTGCTTCTTATATGATTGGCCTTATGATTGCTTCGATAGGTGGCGCTATGGTTACTTCACCTTTAGGAAGGAAATGGGGAAAGAGAAACTTATTTATTTATGCCTTGATTTTCTCAGGAGTGATAAATGCACTGCTCTTTTTCTGTGGACCAAATGATATCTCAATGATATTTACAATCGGTATCATTTCTGAATTTGGTGCAGCAATATTCCCTACTCTTTTCTTTGCAATGCTTGGCGATGCAGCCGATTATTCGGAATATAAAAACGGAAGACGGGCAACAGGACTTGTATATTCAGCCGGTTCATTTGCAACAAAATTTGGAGGTGGTATTGCCGGGGCAATTATTGGATTTGTCCTTGCTGCCTTTAATTATAACGGACAGGATGCAACTTCAATAGCAGGGGCTATTCCGGGAATTAAAATGCTTATGAGCTGGATTCCAACGATTGTTACATTTATGGCAGCAGGTGTTATGGTTTTCTATCCTCTTAATCAGAAGAAGATGGATGATATTACAGCTGAATTGCTTAAGAGAAGAGAATTGGAGAAAGCGTAATAAAGATTAAAATATATAAAACTAAATAAAGACAGAATAAAATGAAATACGGACATTTTGACGATTCAAAAAGAGAGTATGTAATTACCAACCCACAAACTCCGTGGCCATGGATTAATTATCTTGGTAATGAAGACTTCTTTTCGCTTATATCTAATACTGCCGGGGGATACACTTTTTATAAAGACGCAAAATTCAGAAGGTTAACCCGCTATCGCTATAATAATGTTCCGATGGACAGCGGTGGCAGATACTTCTATATCAAAGATAAAGAAACTGTGTGGTCTCCGGGATGGAAACCCTGCAAAACAAAACTCGATAGCTACGAATGTCGTCACGGTATGAACTATACTAGCATTAAAGGTGAAAAAGACGGCGTTTCAGCACAGGTATTGTTCTTTGTTCCATTGAAAACATGGGCTGAAATTCAGAAACTTACACTGACAAATAATTCAAAGGAAGTTAAGAAGCTTAAACTTTTCTCTTTCACTGAATGGTGTTTGTGGAATGCAGCTTCAGATATGGAAAACTTCCAGCGTAATTTTTCTACCGGAGAAGTTGAAATTGAAGGTTCTGTTATTTATCACAAAACAGAATATAAAGAGCGCCGCGACCATTATGCTTATTATTCAGTCAATACTCCAATAAATGGTTACGATACCGACCGCGAATCTTTCTTTGGTCTTTACAATGGTTTTGAAGAACCACAGGTTGTTGCCGAAGGAAAACCACGGATGACAGAAGCTCACGGCTGGTCGCCTATAGCTTCTCACTATATTGAAGTTGAACTACAACCGGGCGAATCAAAAGATTTCATCTTTGTTTTAGGCTATGTTGAAAACAAGGAAGAAGAGAAATGGGAATCGAAGGGCGTTATCAATAAAATAAAGGCTAAAGAAACTATTGCTAGGTTCAATACTGTTGAAAAGGTAGATGCAGCTCTTGCTGAACTCAGAAGTTATTGGGATGATTTACTGAGCAACTATTCAGTAAAATCGGGCGATGAAAGACTCGACCGGATGGTCAATATCTGGAACCAGTATCAGTGTATGATTACTTTCTGCTTCTCTCGTTCTGCTTCATTTTTTGAAAGCGGCATAGGCAGAGGAATGGGCTTCCGCGATTCAAATCAGGACCTTATTGGATTTGTTCACCAAATTCCTGAAAGAGCCCGTGAAAGGATTATCGACATTGCTTCAACTCAATTCCAGGATGGCGGGTGCTATCATCAATATCAGCCACTTACAAAACGTGGCAACAATGATATCGGCGGTGGTTTTAATGATGACCCAATGTGGCTTATCCTTGGAACTATCAGTTATATCAAGGAATCAGGCGATTTCAGCATTTTAGATGAAATGGTGCCATTCGACAATGATATGAGCGTAGCACGTACCTTGTTCGACCACCTTACTGTTTCTTTCGATCACGTAATTAATAACTTAGGACCTAATAAACTTCCTTTAATCGGTCGTGCCGACTGGAATGACTGCCTTAACCTAAACTGTTTCTCGAATGATCCAAATGAATCATTCCAGACAACAGAAAACAAAACTGAAGGTACTAAGGCTGAATCTATAATGATTGCCGGACTTTTTGTAATCTACGGAAAGGACTATGTTGACCTCTGCAAAAAGCTTGGTAAAACAGAAGAAGCTGCCCGTGCTCAGAAATACGTTGATGAAATGATCGATGCTGTTAAGAAACATGGCTGGGACGGCGAATGGTTTATCCGTGCGTATGATTATTACGGACGTAAGATTGGTAGCAAAGAAAACGAAGAAGGTAAAATCTTTATCGAATCAAATGGCTGGTGTACAATGGCCGGTATTGGCAAAGAAGAAGGTCTCTGCGAAAGAGCCCTTGATTCTGTAAAAGAACGTCTCGACAGCAAATACGGTATTGTACTGAATAACCCTGCTTTCACAAAATATTACATTGAATATGGCGAAATCTCAAGTTATCCTCAGGGATACAAAGAAAACGCAGGAGTATTCTGCCACAACAATCCTTGGATAATAATTGGAGAAACTGTTATTGGACGTGGAGATCAGGCTTGGGAATATTTCCGCAAGATCTGCCCTTCATATCTCGAAGAAATAAGCGAACTCCATAAAACTGAGCCTTATGTATACGCTCAGATGGTAGCAGGGAAAGATGCTTTCAAACCGGGCGAAGCTAAGAACTCTTGGCTTACAGGTACAGCATCATGGAACTTCTACGCTATCAGTCAGTTTATTCTTGGAATAAAACCTGATTACGATGGTTTAATGATCGATCCTTGTATTCCAAAAGAATGGGATGGTTTTGAAATCACACGTAAATTCAGAGGTGTGACTTATAATATCAAGGTTGTCAACAAAAACCATGTCAATAAAGGCATTGCCAAAGTAACTGTTGATGGCAAAGAACAAATTTCGAATGTATTGCCAATATACGCAGCTGGGGAAACCCACTCAGTTGTGGTCGAGTTGGGATAAATAAATAAACCTACTATTATTTGGCCGCAGCATGATTTATGCTGCGGTTTTTTTTTGAAAAAAATAAATATCTTCGGAAATATTTTAAGATTAAATTTATGGCCTTACACAAACTTTTAACCTTAATTACACTTTTAAATATTACCCTGACAGCAAATTCGCAGCCTGTTTCTCAATGGAGGGGACCAAACAGAGATGGAATATTCCCGGATAAGAATCTTTTGAAAATATGGCCTGAAAATGGCCCCGGATTGCAATGGGTAAATGATAGTATTGGAGAAGGCTACGGGTCTGTTTCTGCATACAATGATACAATATTCGTCAACGGCAGGGTTGATGAGATTAGTTATGTTTTTGCAATCAGCAAAGAAGGAGAAGTTCTTTGGAAAGCACCTAACGGTATAGAGTTCCAAGGGGCTGAATTTGCAGCTAACTTTCCGGGATCACGCTCTGCGCCTACAGTGTATAAAAATTTCATCTATGCATCATCAGGGAATGGCCGGATTTGCTGTCTTGATAAAAAGAACGGCAATGAGATATGGGCAGTAGAAATGATAAAAGATCTTGGGGGTATTATGAATCAACATGGTTATTGTGAATCGCTTATGGTTGATGATGAAAATGTATATTGTCTTCCGGGAGGAAATAAGACTAATGTTGCAGCTTTGAACAGAAAAACAGGACAAACAGTTTGGACAACTGAAGCAATGAAGGATACTTCAAGTTATTGCTCTCCAATGATGATATCTCTGCCGGCACGAAATATTCTGGTTACTTTCTCAGGCTATCACCTACTGGGTATTGAAGCAAAGACCGGAAAACTGTTGTGGTCTCACCGTCAGGTTTATAATGAGTTTCACCAACAATGCAACACTCCCGTATATTATAAAGGATCAATATATTATCTGGCAGGAGAAGGGAACGGAGCTGTCAGGCTTGATTTATCAGATGATGGTTTAGAGATTTATGAAAAATGGAGAAATCCGGATATTAAAAATACATTTAATGGCTTTGTAATCATCAATGATAAAATTTATACTACTGAAAAGACACAAAAGCTTATGGCATTGGATATTAATACCGGGGAAGTTAAAGAATCAATCCGTTTGCCCAAAGGTGGATTAATTTATGCAGATGGTATGCTTTATTGTTATTCTGAAAATGGTAATATAAACTTTATCGATATAGAAAAGCCGGGAATGGAAATTTCAGGTAAATTTATCTGCAATTACGGAACAAAAGAACATTTTGCCCATCCGGTTATTGCTAATGGCTTATTATATATCAGGCACGGCAAATCTTTAATGGCTTATAATATAAAACAACCTTAAATAAAAAACAAAAGTTATGTCTGAACTCTTTAGTCAATTTGCAGATAATGACTTATTTAATTTTGTCATTCTTCCTGTTTTAATATTCTTTGCAAGAATATGCGATGTCACCTTCGGCACCTTCAGAATTGTAATGATAGCCAGAGGTCACAAGCTGCTTGCTCCTTTACTTGGTTTTTTTGAAGTGCTGATATGGATAATAGTTATCAGCAATATAATGCGTAATATGGACAACTGGATTTGTATCATAGCCTATGCCAGTGGTTTTGCAACAGGTAATTATATTGGCTTAATAATAGAAGAGAAAGTTGCCATGGGGGTAGTTAAAATTCAGATTATTACAGCCAAACCTGCAATAGAGCTTATTGACAAACTAACCGATATGGGATATGGAATTACACATCATGAAGCAAAAGGTGCTCAGGGAAATGTAAGTATTCTTTACAGTATAATCAACAGACAGGAAATATCAAAGTTTGCAGATTTGATAATGGAATACAATCCTAATGCTTTTTATTCAATTGAGGATGTTAAGTTTGTAAGCAGAGAGGTAAATTCAGCTCATTCTCAGAAGAACAGATGGAGAATCGGGAAATAGCTTTTTTAAATATAAATATCTCTTGAACCGTTTTTAATAAAATCATAATTCTTTACGAATTCATTATAAATACGCCCGCTGTTTTTCATGAAGTAATCCTGAGTTTTTATTTCTCCTATCTCTTTTTCAATAAGCTTCTCCCCTATTGCTTTTGTTTCCGGAGACGCATAGTCATCAAGATATTCACGGAAAGTAAGAACAGCATTCAGCTTGCAGAATTTTCCTTCAACGCAGCTTTTAAGCATTCCCATAATCGTGTCGCCCGTACGGCCACATCTGTAACCTGCTGTGCAAAATGAAGAAATCATCCCCATTTCAGCTACTTCTCTTATAATTTCATCCAGACTTCTGGAATCTCCAATAGTAAACTGCTCTGAATTAAGATCCTGATCAGTTCTACTCTCTTGATATGCACCAATTCCAATTTTTGTAGAAGCATCGGTTTGAGTGCAGCCCAGTTTTATCAGTTCTCTTTTGATAGAAGGGTTTTCCCGGGCAGTGATTATTAGTCCGGGATATGGTAATGCAAGCCTTATTACTGCAATCACCTTTTTAAAATCTTCATCAGAAACAAGATATTTCGACTTAGTACTTAGAAGTGAGCCCGAAGCAGGTGTCAATCTTGGAACACTAACAGTATGGGGACCAACTCCGAATACCCTTTCAAGGTCGGCTGCATGAGAGACCAAACCCAGCACTTCGTATCTCCAGTCGTAGAGGCCAAAAAGAGCCCCTGTAGCAACATCATCTATTCCGGCCTCCTGGCATCTGTGCAAAGCGTAAAGCCTCCAGTTATAATCTCCTTTTAACGTATTAGAAGGATGAACTGCTCTATATGTTTCCCGATGGTAAGTTTCCTGAAAAACCTGGTATGTGCCTATCCCCGATTGTTTTAATATCTTAAGGTCTTCAATACCCATTGGGGCAGCATTTACATTAACCCTTCTAATTTTTGAGATCCTTCCACTTACAGGAGCCGTACGTTCAACTGAATAAACTGCTCTGATAGTGTCAGCCATATAATGAACATCCGATTTGGGATGCTCCCCATAAACCATAATTATCCTTTTGTGCCCGTTATCAAGTACGTATTCAGTTTCCTTTTTAACTTCATCAATAGTGAGGATTCTACGCTTTTCATGATTGTTTTCCATTCGGAAACCACAGTAGGCACAGTTATTTACACAGTAGTTTGAACAATATAAAGGAGCAAAAAATACAATCCTGTTATCGTATACTTTTCTCTTTATGGCAATGGCTGCTTCATTAATTTCATTCCACAACTCGTCATCTTCAACAAAAATAAGTTTGGCAGTCTCATCAATAGAAAGAGGTTTTATATCAAGCGACTTTTGAATTATAGCCCTTATTTCTTCTTTTGATGTTTTTCTGTTGTTCTTAAGGGCATTGGAAATTGCATTGTCATCAATAAAATCATTACCGTTCTGAAAAAATCTAAAGTTTTCTTCAGGTTTCACTACGTTTCTTATCCAATCTTTAACTGAAGAGTATTCCATATCTGAAATTTCCTGCAAATTTAGTCTTAACTTACGAGAATTAACAAAAACTGAATAATATTGTTTTAACTTTTGCGGGTAAAGTTCATAATTAAAACCAATGGTGCTGCCCTTTTGAAAGATTATACGAAATGACTAATTAAAACTTAAGCAACAATGAATATTTTATTAATATTAGCCCACCCTGACAAAAAAAGTTTCAATCATGCAATTGCCAAAGTTTGTAAAGAAAAGCTTATTAAAAACGGCCATTCAGTAATTTTTCATGACTTGCATGATGAGAAATTTGATCCTATTATAACTTCTGAAGAAATACCAAGGAGTGGGAAAATCAATGATCTGGTAAAAAAACATTGCGAGGATTTAACAAATTGCGATGGAATAATTGTAATTCATCCTAACTGGTGGGGCCAACCTCCTGCAATATTAAAAGGATGGATTGACAGGATTATCAGACCGGGTGTTGCTTATGGATTTGTTGAAGGTGATAATGGTGAAGGTGTTCCCGTTGGACTACTTAAAGCAAAGACAGGTATTGTTATTAACACCTCAAATACTAGTGGAATAAGGGAAAATGAAGTATTTGGCGATCCTCTGGAGACAATCTGGAAAAACTGCATTTTTGGTCTTTGTGGCATAAACCAGTTTGAAAGAAAGGTTTACAGGATAATAGTTACCAGCGACTTAAACCAAAGATTACAATGGCTAAATGAAACACAGGATTTGATAGACAGATATTTCCCGGGGAATAAAATTAAAGGATTGACTGTTAGCAGACCATGGTAATTTCAATATTAAAATAAGTATTTATGAAACAAATTATAAACCATTTACTATTAGTAATTTTTCTCTTAGTTATACTTTCATCTTGCGACAAGTCAGACCCCACTGTTCCTGTTATCAACCCTTTCAGCAACGGAGGTAAAGAAAGAAATATGATTGTAGTAATCAGCGACCTGCATCTAGGTGCCGATCTTTCTTACGCTGAGTGCAATGTAAACCTTGGGGCACTTGAGAAATTGCTTAAGCAGATTAAAGCTTCTCCAAACGTCAAAGAACTCGTTATTGCCGGCGATATGCTCGATGAATGGTTTGTGCCTGCCACAATTAACACTTATCAGGGAAAAGGCCAATATGATTTTGTTCAACGTATTGCGAAAGCTAATAAAGGGGTGGTTGCTGCTATCAACAGTATCATAAAAGGAAATAAAATATTGGTTACTTATGTGCCTGGAAACCACGATCTGACAATTACGGCAGCCAACGTTGAAAGTATCTTTCCCGGTATAAACCAGGCTCGTGACCCAGAGTTAGGCTTAGGTACTTATTCCCCGGCTGGTTGCCCTGTAATAGCTATAGAGCATGGTCATCGGTATAATTTTATGTGTGCACCTGACCCGATTTCAAATCAGGATGTTGCCCCGGGAACAATAACACCCCCCGGATATTTTTTCACCAGAATTGCAACTCTTCATGTAGTACAAGATTGCAAGGTTGCCGGCGATACTTTAGATGTTGTAATCCAGAATACTTCCGGCGAAGAAAGCCAATACCTGTTATATGTATATAGGAAAATCTGGGAATGGGCAATAAATTACTTACCTATAGAGAATAAGTTTAACGATGATATTATAGTAACTGAAATTGATGGGTTCACGGGGACTTATTCCATAAATGATCTGATACCCTATCAAACAATATCAGGCGGATATATTGATGTAAATCTTTACAAAGGTATACAGGATAGCTGGACTCAAAGGCAAATACTCAATCATGTTAAGGTAAATATTCCTACCGCCCAAGCTATTGCAAATTCTGCAAAGCCGACCGAGACTGATTATCAGGCAGAATATCAATATCTTCAGAACCCTGATTCCGACAAAAGAATTGTCATCTTTGGACATTCCCACGATCCTAAAATAATTTCCACTGAAAACTTTAAAGCTCAAAAATCAATATATGCCAACACCGGCACATGGATTGATCATAATAACATAGTCCCTGTGACAATGAGTTTTATCGTTGTCACGCCTCAGGATGACGATGCTTCATCTCAAACTTATGTAAACCTTTATAATTTTGGAAATGAAGTTGTAACAAAAATGAGTGGAGATTCATTAAAATATTAAGGAAGGAAAAGTGAATTAATATTTTTTCCAGTTTTCTGATTAAAAACACATTTACCTATTTACATTTAATAAGAGATTTCATAAATTTGTTTATGAATTATTCATGAATTTGAGTTTTCGATTACAATTTCTTTCATAAAACTTTGAATTTTAGATAAGCCCCAAATAATCGCTAAAATCAATGGTGGATAATTTCCCTAAAAACATTACGCTGGTCGTTATTTAATAATGGCTCAAGATGTTTTACATTTTTAAAATCGAATCAAAAACTTAACCATTAAAAAAGATGAAAAAATTAACTTTAGCTTTTATACTGATCTTTACAAGTTCAGTTTTCTGTAGTGCTGCTACTCTGATTGTTGATAGCCATTTTCCAAGACCAGCCGGTGTATATGCAACCATACAGCTTGCTCATGATGCAGCCTCACCGGGTGATACAATTCTGGTTTCACCGGCTCCGGGAACTTATGCAGGTATTACTGTTACGAAGAAGGTTCATATTATTGGGACAGGATGGGGCGATGCATCTGCTAGTGTACCCCACACTAAGATCTACGGTTTTACTTTTAGTGCCGGTGCTCAGGGTTCTTCGATTACCGGTTTTGAAGTAGATGGTATGTTTGACATCAATACCGACAGCATCACAGTGAGAAAGAATAAACTGCAATTCATATACGTGCGGGCAAACTCAACCAATGTGGTCATAATCCAAAATTTTATAATTTCCGGTCGAAGCAACCCTTATTATCGTCCATGGAATGAAGGATCGATAATAAGTATTTGGGAAAACACTTAAGTTTTAATTTCAAATAACATCATAGTCAACACAAGTACCGGAGGAAATAATGAATTCGCAGTTTATTCAATGTACCCCACTAATGAAATTATTGCGAATAATGTATTTGTTGGAGAGGATGGCGATATTATACTCACTATGTCCGGAGGAGTTTATTCACCTCATTTAGTTTATAACAATATATTCGTTTCGGGGGCAGGAACAAGCGGTGTTTTAGCCACATACGACGAAAACAACCACAACATTGGCAACAGTACACAATTTGGTGTCATTAATAACAATCAGCAAAATGTTACAATGACCGACGTGTTTGTAGATCCTTCAACCTATAATTATCATTTAAAGGCCGGTTCTCCTGCAATTGGAGCAGGAACTGGTGGAACCGACTGTGGAATTTATGGCGGATTATTCCCATTTGTTGACAATGGCAGAACATGGCTCCCAATTATTACAGAAACGATTGTGCCAGCTGTTGTTAATATTGACGATGGTCTCGATATTTCCGTTAAAGCAAAATCAGGAAAATAAAAATTCCTGAATATGAAAAATTTAAATTGGAAACGTTATCTGTTTCAAATAACTTTTGGAATTTTCCTTCTCTTCCTTTTTTTGTTACCTGATGTAACTAAGGGTGAAGGTTACGATTCCATTAGTGTTATCGAATACTATTTTGATCAGGATCCGGGAATCGGGAATGGGGTAATACTTACTTCCGACAGTGCACCGGCTTACGTGGCCGATGAAGTAATCGATATATCAGCTTTGGCAGAGGGTATTCACACAATCTGGTTCAGAGCTCAGGATAGCACTGGTTTATGGAGTGTTCCTTATGGGAAGTCATTCTATGTATACCGTACTTTTAAATCCGACTCATTAGAGGTTCCTGTAACCGAACTTGAATATTCATTCGATAACAATTCTTTTGCGTCTTTAGGTGCAGTGGAAGAAGATACGTCAGTAACACTGGCAACTAACCTTGATTTGGCAGGACTGTCAGATCCGGGTATTCACACAATATGGTTCAGGGCAAAAGATACCCGGCCTTATTTAAGTGCAGTAGCGTCTAAGTCGTTCTTTATATACCGTAATTATAAATCTGACTCATTAGAGGTTCCTGTAACCGAACTTGAATATTCATTCGATAACAATTCTTTTGCGTCTTTAGGTGCAGTGGAAGAAGATACGTCTGTGACATTGGCAACTAACCTTGATTTAGCAGGACTATCAGATCCGGGTATTCATACAATTTGGTTCAGGGCAAAAGATACCCGGCCGTATTTAAGTGCAGTAGCTTCTAAGTCGTTCTTTATATACCGTAATTATAAATCCGATTCATTAGAGGTTCCTGTAACCGAAC
>CAYUEI010000044.1:14593-16134 GCA_964443445.1 uncultured Prolixibacteraceae bacterium
TTCATACAATTTGGTTCAGGGCAAAAGATACCCGGCCGTATTTAAGTGCAGTAGCGTCTAAGTCTTTCTTTATATACCGTAATTATAAATCTGACTCATTAGAGGTTCCTGTAACCGAACTTGAATATTCATTCGATAACAATTCTTTTGCTTCTTTAGGTGCAGTGGCAGAAGATACGTCTGTAACACTGGCAACTAATCTTGATTTGGCAGGACTATCAGATCCGGGTATTCACACAATATGGTTCAGGGCAAAAGATACCCGGCCGTATTTAAGTGCAGTATCGTCTAAGTCTTTCTTTATATACCGTAATTATAAATCTGACTCATTAGAGGTTCCTGTAACCGAACTTGAATATTCATTCGATAACAATTCTTTTGCTTCTTTAGGTGCAGTGGCAGAAGATACGTCTGTAACACTGGCAACTAATCTTGATTTGGCAGGACTATCAGATCCGGGTATTCACACAATATGGTTCAGGGCAAAAGATGCCCGACCTTATTTAAGTGCAGTAGCGTCTAAGTCTTTCTTTGTTTATCAAACTTTGGCAAACGAAGCGGCAAATATTCCTATTGTTGGAATTGAATATTCATTCGACAGTGTAACTACTTTTATTCCAATCGATGCAGCTTTGCCTGACACTTCAGTTACAGTAAGTGATAACCTTAATGTTAGTAATTTGATCGGACATGGAGATCACACAATTGCATTTAGGGCAAAAGCAGCCAATAATGTTTGGGGTAATGTAATTACTGGTTTGTTTTCTGTTGAGAATGTAGATCCTTTAGCAAATGCAGGAAATGATTTATATGCAGGTGACAATACAGTTGTAAGTCTTGATGGAACTACTTCATCAGACATAAACCATGATAATCTGATTTATAATTGGATACCACCGGCCGGTATTGTTCTCAGTTCGAACAACTCAGCAATACCTACATTCACAGCTCCATCAATAATAGCTGATACAAATCTGACTTTTGTGCTTTATGTCAACGATGGATTAATCGATTCGCCAAATGATACTATTATTGTCAGGGTGATTCACAACATCATTGAAATAAGCGATACAACCTTTGGAAGTGGAACAAATGGATGTGTCAACGCTTTTAGTATAATTACAGTTGCCGGAGACAATATAGTAATATTTGATGTGGGTTCATCCACAACTCTTATTGCTGGTCAGTCGATACGTTTTTTGCCTGGATTTTATTCAAGGAATGGAAGTTATCTTTCTGCTTTTATTGAAAATGGCAGTGGATTTTGTGACCGTGTAGCAGGTGGGGCTTTAATTTATCAGCCACCGGTTGAGAAAAGTCAAATTATCTCACAAGATGAATTGCCTTCAGTTTTTGGTGAAAAACAAGTCATATTATATCCTAATCCAAATGAAGGACGTTTTATGCTTGAGTTGAAGAATTACGATGGTAAATCAGAAGTATCTGTAATAAATTCAATTGGTGCAATAGTAGCCAGAACTTCAATCTTTGATAGTGGAACAAACCAATTTAATCTTCCATATTTGAAGAAAGGAATCTAT
>CAYUEI010000045.1:0-16087 GCA_964443445.1 uncultured Prolixibacteraceae bacterium
ACAATTATCGACATTTACAATATTTTACAATGGTCCGAAGTGTGGTGCTTCTGCTCCTGATCATTTCCATTTTCAAGCAGCTGAAAAAGGGATAATGCCAATTGAGAAGTTAATAAAAAATTTACCTGAAAATAAAAAAGAAATAATTCTGCAAAAAGAAGACATAAAAATATATGTTCCAAAAGATCATATAAACAATAGCCTAATAATCGAATCCGGTTATAAAGAACCAATAGATTATTTCTTTGAACAGATATTGAGCATATTACCCCAAAATGAGGAAGCAGGAGAACCTTTACTAAACATTTTAGCGAATTATAATGACAATACATATCGGTTGATAATATATCCAAGAGAAGCTCAACGACCATCATGTTACTATAAAGAAGATGATTCACGCATTATTGTTAGTCCGGCATCTGTAGAAATGGCTGGCATAATAGTTACTCCAAGAATAGAAGATTATGAGAAAATAAATCAGGATGACATCAGAACTATTTTTTCAGAAGTTACTATTAGTAGTAAAGAATTTGATAACGTTAAAGAAAAAATCAGACAAATAATTCATAACACTTAAAATGGCAATAATCAATCAGGAGCCAGTTGTTAAGGTAGGGATATTGATTGCCAGAGATCTCGATTTCACTTTAAAAGGAGATTACATTTTCAATGGTAATATTGTTCCGCCAGGAGATTATTGTGCAAGATTTGAAGGAAATAAAATAACAACCTCATTTGGAGAATCCTCAACATCAATACATCTCACTCCGTTAAATGATAAAACTACTTTCACTATTAACAAAGTACTGATAGGAATTGGCTTTCATTGGGAAAATACAGAAACACAAGAATTTGAAGGAGGAATTATTTTGTTACCTGAAGAAGAAAAGGTTAGAATTATAAACACAATTACCCTGGAAAAATATCTTAAAAGTGTTATTTCTTCTGAAATGAGCGCAATGAATGATATAAATCTGCTTAACGCACATGCAATCATTTCAAGGAGCTGGTTGTTATCTCAAATTTCAGGAAGGAAAACAAAAGAAACTAAAGAATCTTATCATGAAAAATCAGTTTCATCATATGCAGAGGCAGAAATCATAAAGTGGTATGATCGTGAAGACCATGAAGATTTTGACGTATGTGCTGATGATCATTGTCAAAGGTATCAAGGGATTACAAGAGTTATTTCTTCAAATGCCATAATGGCAATAAATAATACAAGAGGAATAGTACTAACTTACGATGATGAAATATGTGATGCACGTTTTTCCAAATGTTGCGGAGGTATTACTGAAGATTTTGAAAATGTTTGGCAAGCAGAAAAAATTCCATATTTAGTTTCTGTGAAAGACTTTATACCAGAAAATGAAAATTCTATTTCTGCTTTTTGTGATACGACAGACACTGATGTATTAAGTCAGATATTGGTTGATTTTGATAGAAAAACAACGAATTTTTTCCGATGGAACGAAGAATATTCTCAAGAAGGCATATCATCTATAATTAAGAGAAAGTCAGGTATAGATTTTGGAGATATAATTGACATTGAACCCTTAGAAAGAGGAAAATCAGGAAGAATAATAAAATTAAAAATTATTGGTTCAAAAAAAACAGTAATAGTTGGCAAAGAACTGGAAATCAGGAAATGGCTTTCTGAGAATCACCTATACAGTTCAGCCTTTGAGATTAAAAAAGAATTAAAACCCGGAAGTGAAATTCCTGTTAATTTTTATTTTCACGGCCGGGGCTGGGGGCATGGCGTAGGCATGTGTCAGATTGGAGCTGCTATGATGAGTAAAAAGGGATATAACTATGAGGAAATACTTAGCCACTATTATAAAGGTGCTGAACTGTCAAAAATATATTAGCTAATCCTTTTTTTTGTAATAAAAAAACCTTCATCCTGAATCATAATATCCGGCCCTTTCCGGAAGTAATCTCTGATTTCTTCAATTATATTATCTGACAAATCTGTCCTTTCCATGAAGAACTGAATAAGTTTCTTACCTGTTTCGTTTCCATCTTCTTTGATAGATTTGACATTTACTTTTGACTCATAAGAATGAAATTCGAAATCAATTCCGGCATTTTCAAGGCATCTGGCAATATCATCGCAAGTACTAATCAAATGAGGTCCTTTTTTCACATAATGGCTAAATTTTTCATGGATTTCATTAATTCCTCTGTACCCTTGATGAACAATTGCAGCTCTTTCAGAAAAGAAATGTATTTTTTTTACAGCCTCAAGCATATCAGGAACATAATAAAGAGAATGAACAACAAATGCCATATCAAATCTGTCATTTGTTTGAAATTCTTCCAGTGTTGACACTTCGAACTGAATATTCTCCTTATCATTGAGTTTATCTTTGAAACACTTCAATTGATCTTCAAAAGGTTCAAGTCCAGTATACTTATAATTAATAGAAGCATTGCCAAGTATCTCCATTATTCTCATACCTGAAGCACCTGATCCACAACCAATATCTAAAATGGACAATGGCGATTTAGTTGCCCAAACGTCGAGCTTTTCTTCAAAGAATTTACTAAATCTGTCTCTTTCGTCAGCATTTCTTAGCCATGCATCAAAAATAGAAGCTTCCTCATAAACGCTTTCATCACTTCTGAATAATTTTGCTCTCATGTCTGCCTTATATCTGCAAACTAATATAGCCTTTTATTTTCAGAATGTAAATCTTTAGCTTTTATAAGTTAACCATTTCCCTAATTCTTTCCAGGTAAGTTTTTTACCATACATTAGAACTCCAGTACGATAAATCTTAGCTGCTACCCATATAGATGCATAAGTAGTCAATGCCAGAATAGCAATAGAAATACAAACTTCCCACCATGGAACGCCAAAAGGTATTCTCACCATCATAATAACCGGAGAAGTCAGCGGAATATGAGAAAACCATACTGCCAGAGAGCCTTCGGGATTCTTCATGACATTGACAAGTATTATTATCGATGCGATCAATGGTATTTGTATCGGGAACATAAATTGATTCATATCTTCTTCAGTATCGACAGCTGAAGCTATTGCAGCCATCAATGAACTATATAGTAAATAACCCAAAAGGAAATATACAAGGAAGTAAATTATAATCTCAGCAAAATTGAACCCGGCTATTTGAGTCATTATTTCTTCGGCTTTACTCATTTGTACACTTTCCATCATTCCTGCAGCAGGGCCATTACTCGTCATTATATTCTGAGTTTGGGTTTCTGATAATGTTTTCAAAGTATCTCCCTTAAAAATAAATGATTGAGCTCCAATAAATATAGCTCCAATAAGTATTACCCATATTATAAATTGAGTTAGTCCTACGGCAGCAATACCTAGGATTTTCCCGATCATCAACTGAATAGGTTTAACAGATGAAATGATTACTTCTACTATTCGGTTTTGTTTTTCTTCCATGACGCCTCTCATAACCATGCCTCCATAGATAAAAACAAACATATAAATCATAAAACCAACCACATATCCTAAGATCATTGCAATTTCTGTTGACCCTTTACTTGTTTCACCACCTTCTCCAAGTTTAATAGTTTCCAAAGAAATTGAAGCCTTAGTATTTTTTATTTGCTCTTCAAGATCCGGAAAACCAATTCTTTTAATCAGCTCTGATCTTTTAACATCTTCAAGTCTTTTTTCCAACTGATAGTCAATATGATTCTTAACATCAATATTGATTTGTTTTTTGGAAAAAACTATAACCTTGTTAGAAGTCATTATATTTTGAGGAATTTCCAGAAGAGCATAATAACTACTATTATTAAAGTCATTTTTAACTGATTCAAAATCTTCAGGCTTTATATAAATAAAGTTCGTGGATCCTGAGTTTTTCAGATTCCCGAGAAAAACAGCAGATCTATCAACAACTGCAACCGTTTGAGCTTCTTTATTCTCTTTTGTTGCCAGGTATGTAGGGAGAAACATCATCCCAGCGAAAAGTAAGGGTGTTAATATTGTTAGTATAAGAAATGATTTTTTCTTAACCCTAGTCATATATTCCCTTTGGAAAATAAGAATTGTTTTATTCATTTTCTGTAAGAAATTATTTATTGCTTTCAACAACTTTAATGAAAATTTCATTCATGCTTGGTATTCTTTCCATGAATGATATAATCTCAGATTTACCAATAAGGATATTTAAAAGATCATTATTGCTATCTCCGTTTATATTGGTAATTGTTAGTTCGTTAATATGAGGCTTTTCAATATGACTTATAATATCAAATTTTCTTCCAAGACTATTAGAAATGTCTGAAAAATTACCCCGATAGGTTACATCAAAAACATTTGTTTTATAGCTTGCTTTAACATCATGAATATCACCATCAAGAATTTTTTTTGATTTATTAATCAGAGCTATGTGATCGCAAATTTCTTCAACTGAACTCATATTATGAGTTGAAAAAATAATGGTTGCTCCTTTATCTTTAAGATTCAAAATCTCTTCTTTCAGAATATTTGTATTTATAGGATCAAATCCGCTAAAAGGTTCATCGAAAATCAATAGTCTGGGTTCATGAAGAACAGTGCAAATAAACTGTACTTTTTGTTGCATCCCTTTAGATAACTCCATCACTTTTTTATCCCACCAGTCTTGAATTTCAAACTTTTCAAACCAATGTTTCAACCTTTTAAGCGCAGTTTTTCTATCTAATCCTTTTAATTGAGAAAGGTATAACGCCTGCTCCCCTACTTTCATTTTTTTATATAATCCTCTTTCTTCAGGAAGATATCCGATATTATAAATATCGTTTGAATTTAATGGACGGCCGTCAAAGTATACCATCCCACTGTCGGGAGCAGTTATCTGATTTATTATCCTTATCAGAGTAGTTTTACCTGCTCCATTAGGGCCAAGAAGTCCGAACACCTGTCCTTTTTCAATATTTAGTGAAACGTCTGTAAGTGCCTGAAAGCCCGAATAGTTTTTATTAACATTTTCAGTCCTTAAAAATTCCATATTAGGTTTTTTTGTCAAATTAGTAAGCGAAAATAGAAATTTATTACACTTTCTAATAATAAATTATAATTCAAACACTCATTTTTATTTTCTTTACATAAAAAATATGGAAAAAATATTCTTTTTCATAATATTCATGTTTCCACTTATTTTATCGGCTCAGACCAGAAATATGTCTGAATGGATAAATTTTGGAGGAGGTCATATAAACCAATGGCTGCAGATTGCGCCGGGGAAATTAGGGCCCAATGCACTACCTGTGCCTGAAATGGACTACGCAAAAGTGGAAAATGAAAGCTCCCTTGAAACCGGAGTTCATTATCACTACATGAAAGGCGATACTGCTTTAAACAGTTTTTTCAGCTTCAATTGGAACATCGCTCCGGGAAGGGCAATAGTTAAGATTTGGTGCCAACCTACAGAAACATTTCACCTTTCAAATGAATTAAGAGATGACAGGCAGATCTATAATGACGATACAGGTTGGATTACTCAAACAGGTGATTTGTTCGTAAGCACATATGTCCAGATACTCAAGGAAAAGAAATGGCTTCCGGATATTTCAATAAATTATACTTTAAAAACAACTACCGGGAGCAACTATCATGGCAGATATACTGATGCTTCACTTGATTATTTTTATTTAGCATTAGGTAAAAGTTTTTATTTCCCCGGAAAAATTATAGAAGAATTAAGAATTGCCGGCATGCTGGGCTTTTATGTTTGGCAAACTAACAAGGTTGAAATGGCTCAGGATGAAGGACCTGTTTTTGAAGCAGGAATTCAATTCAAAAGAAATAAATACAGTTTTTTTGCTGAATTTGGTGGTTATACAGGTTATGATGCTTATGAATATTATGATCGCATATCCGGGCTTGATAGAATTCAGGGTAATAATGATCCCTTAATAATGAGATTACGTTTTGAGAGAGAAGGAAAATCATTAAATCTTAAAGCTGAATATCAGACAGGTTTTCGCGATTATAATTATCAAACTTTCAAAATTGGTGTTGTATATCGTTTTAAACCTATACGGTTTTTTTGATCTGCATATTCAAATCTAAGATATCCAAGGTTTCATTACTCTTTCCAATACATTTTCACCTTGCGCAAAAGAAAGGAAAACTCCGTAGTTTGTAATTGGTACTCCAACACTTCGTAAATCTCTCAACCTGGATTGAAGTTTCTGATGACTAATCATACATCCCCCACAGTGAATTATCAATTTATATTCAGACAGCTTGTTGTTTTCCTGAAACTCTCGTCCAAAATTAAACTCCACTTCAACACCCTCGTATCTTTCGTTAATAATCTTTGGTATCTGAACTGTCCCAATATCTTCAACGATTCTCGAATGATTACAAGCTTCAGCAATAAGTATTTTATCTCCGGGTTGAATAGTATCAAGTACTTTAACCCCCTTGTAAAAATCGTACAATCTCCCGTTGCTTCCATAATTTATCATCATAATAGAAAAAGTAGTAAGTAAAATATCATCAGGTACCCACTCGGACATTATATCAATTGCCTGAGAATCTGTTATAATAACTTTAGGTCTTCTTTTAAAATCATTTAGAAAATTATTGAATCTTTCTTTTTCTTTTTTACTCTTTTTCTTCCTGGCTTCTTTAAGATTTATCCTATAAGACACCGGATAAGCCCATCTCCTTGTAATATACTCTTCCGCCATCAGTTGTGGCCGCAAGAACCTGCCATTGGGAGTTTCTTCGTCCATCGGAATATTTAGAATATAAAATTCATCTTTCTCGATAAAAGGAAGTAGTTCTATACTCAACTTTTCAGTCTCATAATTATTAATTATAAAGTTAAGTAATGGCAATCTGAATTTTTGATCTATAGCAGAAAGAGACATGTAAGGATAAAATCTCAAATTTGGAATTTGAGTTTCAATTTTGGGAATAATTGATTGGTCAAAATGTCTGAAAAAATTATATAAAACAAGAATTTGCTTTTCATCTTTCCTAGATTCTTCGACTAATAACTTTTCTATGTCAAAATCAACTGTAGAAGGATCTATTACTATAATTACCAGGTTACATTCCTTTAATGCATTCATTACCTTATTTCTTTTCTTTTCTCCAAGCAAATTTCCCTCATCCAGACCGGCAGTATCAAATAGTTTTACAGGGCCAAGACCGTGAATTTCAGCAAATGCAATTTTAATATCTGTGGTAGTGCCTGGAGTTGGATCAGTTATTGAAGTATCTTGCTGAGTAATCAGGTTCATTATACTACTTTTACCAGAATTCATTTTCCCGAAAATTCCAATATGTTCCCTTTCAATAATCATGGTATACAATTTGTTATTCAGTTATAAAGGTTATAAAAAATATTAAAAAAGACGTAATCATTCTATTGGATAATAGTGAAAAAAGTAAAAGATTAAGATCTTGTCAAGTTAAGAGTATGTTTTACAACAAACTGAATACATTATTTTCGATTCTCTTAATTTCTGAAATTTTACTTTCCAATATCAATAAAAATTTTAGTTTTGTAGAGTGAAGTCTGAAAGATGAAAAAGATTGCTGTATTTCCTGGATCATTTGATCCCTTTACAATAGGACATGAATCTGTATTGTTAAGGGCATTATCATTATTTGATAAGATATATATAATGCTTGGAGCCAATAACTTGAAAAAATATTTGTTCCCAATAGAAAGCAGGAAACAGATGATTGAAGAATTGTTTAAAGATGAAACAAAAGTTGAAGTAATTATTCATGATGGATTAACAGTAGACTTTTGCAGAAAGGTTAACGCAACGCATATATTAAGAGGGTTACGTACTTCAGCTGATTTTGAATATGAAAGGGCAATTGCTCAGGTAAATAAAAAGATGTATAATGACATCGAAACGATTTTTTTACTTACTTTACCAGAACATACGCCGATAAATTCATCAGTTGTGCGCGATATTTTAATCCACGGGGGTGATGTTGGGATGTTCATACCTCAAAAACTTGATATTAAAAAATTTTTAAGGAATGAGAATGTTGAATAGAGTTGGTTTTGTCTTACTTCTTAGCTTGTTTTCTATTTACAGTTATGGTGCTGAACTCAAATTCACGGCTCCAGAATATGCAGGTAGTTCATTTGCTTTTTATATTGTACCTAATTTTCTCACTGAAAAACAAGAAATTATTGGAGAGGGAGTTGTATCTGAAACTGGTGAATTTAAATTAGAATTCAATGTGGATCAGACAATGCCGGTTTATAGTGAATTCGGTATATACAAAGGGTGGTTTGTTATTGAACCCGGAGCATCATATGATATTATTTTACCTCCAAAAGCTGATAATACAAGTTCAAATCCATATTTCAGACCCAAAAAACTAGTTCACCTTGGAGTTAAAAACTCTGATAGTGAGTCTTCTAATTCTCTTATTGACAATTTCAATCGTCAATACAATATGGAGATGAGTCAGAACATGAATCAGATATTCTATAGACGCTCTCTTGAAACTGCTGAAACAGTAATCAATGGACTTAAATCCAAATTTCCTGAAACTAACAACAAATATTTTGAGCAATTCAAAACTTATAAATATGCCACGATGAAATACATGGCACTCATCCAGGACCCTGCTCCAATAATGGAAGAGTTTTTTTTCAGTCAACCTATTCTATATAATCATCCTGAATATTGTGAACTTTTCGATAAATTATTTGCCAAATACCTTCAATATGCAACTCAACAGGTAGACGGTCAGAAAATTAGTGTAATGATTAATTCCGGTTCATACGATCAGCTTATGGATTGGCTGACTCTGGATATGTTATTTGACAAACCTCTAGCCGAAGCAGTAATATTAAAAGGAGTAAAACCATTGTTTTATTCAAAAAGATTTAATGTTGTAGGTCTTTTCAATTTACTTCAAAAAATTACTGAAACTTCTGAAGTTGAAATACACAAAACCACATCTACTAAATTATTTAATGAACTTGCGCGAACAATGTACGGAGCAATAGCCCCCGATTTATCATTACTTGACACAAAAGGCAATCTTGTTTCCTGGGAGAATTTTGAAGGAAAATATGTTTATTTATGCTTTACCCGTTCAGACAATGAAAAATTTGCTCAGCACAAAGAATTAATGAAAGGATTCTGGGAAAATTACAAACAAAATCTTTCACTTGTCATAGTTTTGGAAGATGAAGATTTTGAGAAGAATGCTGAATTGCTTGATTGTACAGGATTTGAATGGACAATTTTAAGAGGGCAAACAAGAAGGGAAATTTATGATTCTTTCAACGTTAGAATACTTCCAACTTATTTCTTAATTGATCCAATGGGAAGGATGGCAGGGAGCCAGGCTCCATGGCCAGATGAAAATTTTGAAATGCAGTTTGCAAATATTCTTAAAGCAACTCAGAATTAACAAAGGAAATTATTAAGGATTTTAATGATTCCCAAGTATTTCCCAATACTTTATCAATATTTTTATTGCTTATCCATTCTGCAGATATTATTCCTTCTTTAATCTGGGGGATAAGTATTTCGTTACCCAAATATTCCATGTCAAACCAATGTGTAGGCTTAAGAATCCATTGGCCAGGTTTCCATGGATTCTCATAAATATGGTAAGTTATTTGATTTTTCTTTCTAATCTTAATTTCATGTATTCCACACTCTTCTTCGACTTCACGAACTGCAGCGTCTTCAATACTTTCACCTTTTTCAACTTTACCCTTAGGTAAATCCCATTTATTAAACCTTTTTATACACAACAATTCTTTTTCACCATTTACAACAATTCCTCCTGCTGCAATAATTATTTTAAACAACTTACAAAAACTATCAAAAACTTTATCCTCGCCATCAGTTATAAAAATCAGATTTCCTTTGCGGTCTGAATTAAGAAATGTATTCCAGCAATTTCTAACATCTTCTGAAGATTCTGCATTACTTAAAATATCGTTATCGCTTAATGATTTCTTAAAGGTAGAACCTATAAAAACGATACTTTCATTAAAAAAAACTTCGTACATTTGCCGTGAATTTTAAAACCATTATCATGATAGATTATCAACTTGAAGTAACAAAAAAATTACTACAAATCAACACAATAAAAATACAACCTTCAAATCCTTTTACATGGGCATCAGGATGGCATGCTCCAATTTATTGTGATAACAGAAAGGTTTTATCATATCCTGAAACCAGAGACTATATTTGTCAACAGTTTATAAGGATTATTAAGGAAAAGTATCCTCAGGTAGAAGTTATTGCCGGAGTTGCTACGGGAGCTATAGCTCATGGTGTACTTGTAGCTGAGAAACTTAATCTTCCTTTTGTATATGTCAGGAGTAAACCAAAAGACCATGGATTAGAAAATTTAATTGAAGGAGACTTAAAACCAGGCCAAAAGGTTGTTATAATCGAAGATTTAGTATCAACAGGAGGGAGTAGCCTTAAAGCAGCTGAAGCCCTTAGTAGTTTTGGCGGAGATGTATTAGGGATGTTGGCTATTTTTACATATAATTTTCCTGTCGCATCTCAAAATTTTAAAACTGCCGGAGTAGAACTTACTGCCTTAAGTAATTATCAAACGTTAATCAATTTAGCTTTGGAAATGGGGGAAGTTAGAGCTGAAGATATGAAAAGCCTTCAGAGCTGGAGGGAGAATCCTTCTGAATGGGGGAAGAAATAATGGGTCTTAATAAGTATGTAAGCGAAATCAAAACTGTAAACCAAAATAATGAAATCGTTTTCAACTTTTTAAGCGATTTAAAGAATTTTGATTTATTGTTTAATGAGTATACATTAGCTCAGCTTTCGCAACAAATACCCAAACTTAAAATCACTGATTTCTCATGTGATGCAGATAGCTTAAGCTTTACCATTGAAAAATATGGTAAAGCCGGATTGGCTATTATCGAAAGAGAATCACCCAAAACAATCAAAATTACAGGTACAGGTAAAATCCCTTTTGAATTATTTCTGTGGATTCAAATTTTACCCGTCACCTCATACCAAAGCAAGATGAGATTAACTCTCCATGCAGATTTAAATGTAATGATGAAAATGCTAATTGGCAAAAAAATGGAAGATGGAGTAAATAAAATAGCCGATGCTCTTTCTATGCTTCCATATCGTTAATTATTTTAAAAATTCAATTTCCTTAAAACCATAAAAATAATCAACTCCTTCTTTTTCTATTATAAGTTGACCAATAGAGTCAACTCCTTTAATTTTACCGATAAAAACACCATTTTTATCTTTATAGTTAATTTCTAATTCTTTTAGATACATAACATTAGCATACGCATCATTGATAATATTTCTTTTACCCTCTTTTAATAATAAATACCATTTGCTTATTGATTTAATAATCATCTCAAATATTTCATCCAGTTCAACTTCCATCTTAAGGATTTCGCGTAATGAAATTGGATTAGGAGCATCACTTAAAAAAGATATCTGATTTATATTTAGTCCAATTCCAATTATTGAATAATTTATTTTATCACTGGCAACAGAGTTTTCTATTAATATCCCGCATATCTTGCAATCATTGACATAAATATCATTAGGCCATTTAATTGATACAGAATCAGAATACATTGAAATTATATCATAAATACCAAGCGAAACAACTTTAGACAATAAAAACTGATCATAAATCTTTATAAAATTTGGGTAAACAATAATACTAAAAAGTAAATTCTTTCCATTTTCACTTTCCCAGGTATTACCCTTCTGTCCTTTTCCTGACATTTGTTCTTCAGCTCTTACTATTGTCCATTCGTCAGGATGAGATGACATAATCAACCTTGTGGCATAATTATTGGTCGAATCAACTGTCTGCAATTTTATAATATTATTACCTTTAAAATCTGACATATTTTCAGTTCATTATATTAGTTAAAAAAGATTAATTTTGCAGAATATTAAAGTAAATATATGGACAATATAAAGAATTACGAAACATCTGACAAACTAATAGAAGCGATTGTTGAAGGAGTAAGAAGAAAAAAGGGGGAAGGAATTATAGATCTCAATCTTGCTAAATTAAATAACAGTCAATGTAATCACTTTATAATATGTCATGGTAATTCTAATACTCAAGTAGAAGCTATAGCCCGTTCAGTTGAAGAAACCGTCGAGGAATATACCGGTGAAAATGTATGGCATACAGATGGTTATAGAAATGCCCAATGGATACTCTTAGATTATGCCGACGTAATGGTGCATGTTTTTCAAAAAGAAATCCGTAATCATTTTGATATTGAATCACTTTGGGCTGATGCTCCAATTAAAAAATATAAATCAGATAATTAAATAAACATGGCAGAAAATAATAACGACAATAATATCAACGATAACAAGAAACAAAAGCAACAGGTCAATAACAAACCTAAATTCAATATGACGTACTTTTATGTACTGATTATAGTTGCTCTTCTTGGAATAAATATTTTTACTTCAGGCAATAAGGCAGTTGAGACAACCTGGCATGAAGTAAAAACTACTATGATTAAAAATAACGACATTGAAAGAATTATCGTTGTAAATCGAGAAGAGGCGAATGTCTATTTGAAAAAAGACAGTTACGAAAAATATAAAGAAAAATTAGGTAAAGGGTTTTCAAAACCGGGGGTAAGCGGTCCCCATTTTTTCTTCACAATAGGCTCTATAGATAAGTTTGAAGAAAATATTGAGAAAGTATATAATGATTTAAATACTCAGGAAAGTGGAATTATTCCAATTATCTATAAAGACACCTACGATTGGAGTGGACTTTTAAGTATCATTTTCCCTATTGCATTAATAGTCTTCTTCTGGTGGTTCATTTTCAGGAAAATGAGTAAAGGAGGAGGTGCAGCAGGCGGTAACATTTTTAGCGTAGGAAAATCACAAGCTAAATTATTCGATAAAGATCAGAAAGTAACCACAACTTTCAAAGATGTAGCTGGCCTGTCTGAAGCAAAGCAAGAAATTGAAGAAATAGTCTCCTTTCTTAAAAACCCTACCAGATATACTAAACTAGGAGGCAAAATACCTAAAGGTGCTCTGCTGGTTGGCCCTCCGGGAACAGGGAAAACTCTTTTGGCTAAAGCTGTTGCAGGTGAAGCAAATGTCCCATTCTTTTCAATGTCCGGTTCTGATTTCGTTGAAATGTTTGTTGGTGTAGGAGCATCAAGAGTTAGAGATTTATTTAAACAAGCTAAAGAAAAAGCGCCGTGTATTGTCTTTATTGATGAAATAGATGCCATTGGACGAGCAAGAGGTAGAAATCCGAATATGGGATCGAATGATGAAAGAGAAAATACCCTCAATCAACTTCTTACGGAAATGGATGGTTTTGATACAAATTCCGGAGTAATAATCCTTGCGGCCACTAACCGTGCAGATATTCTTGACAGAGCTCTAATGAGAGCCGGTAGATTTGACAGACAAATTCATGTAGAATTACCCGATCTTAATGAACGCCGGGATATATTCAAAGTTCATTTAAGACCTCTAAAACTTTCAGATGAAGTTAACCCTGAATATTTAGCAAAACAAACTCCCGGATTCTCCGGAGCAGATATAGCTAATGTCTGTAACGAAGCAGCATTGATTGCTGCCAGAAATGAACATACAGCTGTTCAGAAAAAAGACTTTCTGGATGCAGTTGACAGAATCGTCGGTGGACTGGAGAAAAAGAACAAAATAATATCTGTTGAAGAAAAAAGGACTATCGCTTATCATGAAGCCGGACATGCAACTGTAAGCTGGCTACTTGAATATGCTCATCCCTTGGTTAAAGTTACAATTGTTCCCAGAGGTAAAGCTTTAGGTGCTGCATGGTATCTTCCTGAAGAAAGATCTATTACAACAAAGGAACAAATGTTAGATGAAATGTGCTCAACCTTAGGAGGAAGAGCTGCTGAAGAAATTGTCTTCAGAAAAATTTCATCCGGAGCTCAGAATGATCTCGAACGAGTTACAAAACAAGCTTATGCAATGGTGTGCTATTACGGAATGAGCGAAAAAGTTGGTAATTTAAGTTTCTACGATTCTACCGGACAAACTGACTATAGTTTTTCTAAACCTTACAGCGAAAAAACAGCTGAACTGATAGATAATGAAATCAAAAAGCTCGTTGACGAAGCTTACTTACGTGCTAAAAAAGTTTTGGAAAAAAACACAGAAGGTCATGCTATTCTTGCTGAAAGATTATTGGAAAAAGAAGTTATTTTCTCTGATGACCTTGAAGAAATATTCGGACCAAGACCAGGTAGCCCCAAAAAGGAAGTTGAATCAGAGGATAATTCAACTCTTTCCAATATAAATTCATGATATTGTAAAAATCAAATAATACAGCATTAACCGGGGTTATTTATATACCCCCGGTTTTTTTAATTTTTATTCGAACCATAATAATATCAGATTACTTGTTAATATTTTATAAATTTGATAAACTATCAATTTTTAAATTAAACATACAATGGAAAAAGGATGGAAACAAGTATTTTTGTCAGGCCAAATGTATAAGGCAGAAATTGCAAAAAGCCTCTTGGAAAATAATGGTATTAATTCAGTAATCCTAAATCAGGTCGATTCTGTGTATAAAATCTTTGGCAATATCGAACTTTATGTCATGGAAGAAGATGAACAAAAGGCTTTAGAAATATTAAAAGAACTAAAAAATTGAAAAACTTTACAATACGCGCAATCTCGGCAGTAGTTTTTGTCATTATAATAATAGGTTCTACCCTATTAAGTAAGTATCTGTTTTTTAGTGTCTTTGGTATAATATTAAGCCTTTCTGTCCTGGAATTTTTTAATCTAACCAAAAAAGGAGGAATTAATCCTCAAGTCATCCCCGGGATAATTGTCTCAATGATAATTTATGTATCTATTTTTCTATTTACTCAAAAAATTGTAAACATTAAATTATTTCTTGTTTTAATTCCTTCCTTCATCCTAATACCCATAGTAGAGATTTTCAGAAAGCAGGAAAATAAAATTCCTAATTTAATTTATACTTTAATGGGTGTATTTTACTTTTCTGTTCCTTTTGGCTTACTTAATTCTATAATTTCTCCTATCAGAGATTCTGTGGTATATAAACCCGAAATAATGATTGGATTGTTTGCTATTATATGGATTAATGATGCAGGAGCTTACATATTCGGTAAATTACTGGGCAAACATAAAATGGCTGAAAAGATTTCTCCAAATAAAACATGGGAAGGCGCTATCGGAGGAGCATTAGCGTCAATTGCCTTGTCAATAGTTTACTTTAAATTGTTTAATCTTTTTAACCCGGTAACTGTTATTGTTATGTCTCTGACTACTTTAATTGCCGGAACTATTGGCGACTTGACAGAATCAATGTTTAAAAGACATTTCAACGTAAAAGATTCTGGCAATATTATGCCGGGGCACGGAGGTTTCTTTGATAGATTTGACAGCTTGATATTTGCAGCTCCCGTTTATTTCATATTTGTACATCTTTTTTTTAAATAATATATGAGAGTTCACAGAGAAGGTAGGACAACTTTAACAATTATTGCATTAGCTGCTTTAATTCTGGGATATTTAACAATAAGATTTATTCCCGTTCCTTATATTGTATATCCCGTATTGGTCATTTTCGTTTTTGTATATTTCTTTGTAATGTACTTCTATCGGTTTGTTCAACGCCCTGAAATAACAGCTAAAAATGGTATAATTGCACCTTGCGATGGCAAAATAGTTGTCATTGAAGATATAATGGAAAATGAATATTTCCATGAAACACGTAAGCAAATTTCAATTTTCATGTCACCACTTGATGTACACATGAATTGGTATCCAATTAGTGGTAAAGTTTTACTTTCAAAAATTGAAAAAGGAAGTCACCTTGTAGCCTGGGCTCCAAAATCTTCAACTGAAAATGAAAGATCAACAGTAATAATTGAAACTGAAAAAAAAGATAAAATATTAGTCCGCCAAATTGCTGGCGCTGTTGCCCGAAGAATAGTATGTTATGCAAAAGAAGGTGAATATTGCAATCAAAACGGTCATTTAGGTTTTATTAAACTAGGCTCCCGCGTTGATATTATATTACCTGCAAATGCTGAAATTAAAGTCGAATTAAATCAAAAGG
>CAYUEI010000046.1:0-16047 GCA_964443445.1 uncultured Prolixibacteraceae bacterium
CTAAAATTGTCAGTATCAGAAAGTAGATCAAAATTCCTTTATATTTTCTTATTCCGGACATCATATTTATTTCTGCTTTTCCCAAATATAATAAAAAGATTATAAATTAACCAAACGAAAGCTAAGCATGAATACCATGCCTGCTTTACTATAAAACAAAAAGTAGAATGAAAATGTTTAGTCTAAATAACAGTAAAATAACAGTAAAACGCCTTTTCTCTTTTTTATAAAGTAATATTGTAAGTCCCTTTAACAATTATCTTTCCATCTATTTCTCCGTCCAAAATTTCAATATAACCATCTTTCCTGCGTCCTGTATTTACATTACTTTCTTTGAAAAAGTATGTTTCACCTTCTTTTTTTTCTAGAATGAGAATACTGTTGCCTGTTTCAGTTTTCAGTATTGCACTTTCAGGCAAAGAATATACAGAATCGGTTCCTGTTATTATTTCAGACTCCACAAATACGTTGGCAATTGAATTAAATTCTTTTTTATCTGTTATAGAACAATAGCACTTAATCGATTTCGAATCAATATCTTGATTAACCCCTACTGAACTTACAACAGCAAAATGATTTACATCTGAATTGACAGGTTTAAATCTGACTATCTGCCCAGTCTTTACATTCTCTATATCGTTTGCAAAAACCGAAAGTTGAACTTGAAACATAGTAGGGTCAGTTATCTCAATCAAGGCTGTTTGTTGCTCAACATAACTACCTATTGATGCATTAATATTTGAAATGACACCCCTTATCGGTGAACTAATTGTATAGCTGGCATTGAACTCTCCCTTTTCTATTCCGGAAGCAGAAAAACCAAGTGTCGCAATTTTTAATTTTAATCCATTATACTTAGCCAAAGATGCTTTATACTCGCTTTCTGTTAAAATAAAATCTTTTTCTGATATCACTTTCTCGGCAAACAATGACTTAACACGTTCATATTCACTTTTTATCCTACTGAAATTTGCGGACGATTCTGCAAAGTCTCTTTGAATATCTATCACTTCATTCCCTGATAATTCAAATAGTATCTGACCTTTGTTTATAAATTGACCGGTATGACAATTTATTTTTTTTATTAATCCTGAAACAGGCGGACTAACTCTTGCAACTCCTTCCGACTGGGGAACAATTGTTCCATTTGCTTTTATAAGTTTTTCAAAGACTCTTAATTGAATTTCGCCCAACTCCATCCCCTCTCCCAGAAATTGTTCTCCGCTTATTTCAATAAAACCGGATTCCTTTTCTTCGGGTTTCTGTTTTTCTGCACATGAAATCAGAAATAATGTAACCGCAATTAATATAAGTACAAAACTCAAGGCTTTAAATATATCAATCAGATTGGCATTTTTATACAAACATTTTAGTTTCATAGTACTCTATTTTGAAAGGTAATTTAACTGAAGTGTAACACTAGTATAATCAAACAAGTTATTCAGATAATCAAGTTTAATTTGCAGAGCAGCTTCTGAGCTTGCTGAAAACTTAAAAAAATCTATCTCCCCATTTTTAAAACTGATTACTGCTGTACGCATAATCTCATCGTATAGTTTAGCTCCAGTTTCGTTATAATAATTCAGACGCTCTTTATAATTCCTATGACTATTAAGAAGTTCCTGCTGCCGTGTCTTAAGCAACTCAATTTCATATTCTGAAGACTGTTTAACTGCATCATTTGCTATCCTCGATGCTTTAATTCTCGATTTCTGGGCATTAAAAAGTAGCGGTATTGAAACTGCAGCATCAAAGCCATGATAATATCTGGAATCTTCAAAAAAGTTTGTTCCAACAAAATAATTGAAAGAAAACTCCGGCAAAAGTTTATTCTTCTCAATCTTTATGTTTGCATTACTAATTGCTTCTCTGCTTCTTAACCAAACATAGTATGGAATAGAATTCAAATTTTTTGGGTAATAATCCAAAACAAACACTTCATCATAAACGTTGAACAAACTGTCATACCCCATCAGAGCCTTTAGGTATGAATAACTATTTTCTTTTTTATATTTTATCTCATTTAATAGTTGCTGTATTTGTTGTTGCTTCGCCTTAATACTCAGCAAATCAAGATTACTTATATCTCCATTACTGTTTCTTATAGTTGCCCCTCTAAGAATACTCAGATACATACTGTCAATGTTTCTATAAATTTTTAATTTTTCATTAAGAATCTGAAGTTCAACATAATTGTACGTCACCTGCTTAATAATGTTTTCTTTTTGAACTTCAAGTTCAGCCTCGGAAACATTGAACTCAACCTTTTTCATTTTCAACTCTGATCCATATAAAGTAGGGAAACTAAAGTTTTGTTCAATCCCCCAAACTTTAAGCGGAAAACTGTTTTCAGCTATATTGTTTTGATCAGTACCATAAGACAAAGTTGTTTTTTCAAAATCATACGCCGAAGGTATCAATGCTTTTTTCTCATCTACCCTTAGAGTAAAAGCCTTTATTTCCTTATTGTTTTGTAAAGCAATGTTCACTGCTTCTTTTAAGCCAATCTGCCTGTTTTGGGAAAATAAGGTAAGTGAAGGCAAAAGCAACAGCAGAATCATCATACATTTTTTCTCCCTAATAAATCTTAATGGGAAAAATTTAATCCCTTTAACATTGTAGAAAATCTCAAACATCAAAGGTAGTGCTACCATTGTAAGCATGGTAGAAGTAACCAGACCACCAATAACGACTGTTGCCAGTGGTCGCTGTACCTCAGCTCCTGCACCTGTTGAAATTGCCATCGGCAGGAATCCCATGGCTGCTGCGCCTGCAGTAAGCATCACCGGACGAAGACGGTCTTTAGCGCCTGTAATTATTAAATCATGAATACACATATTGCCATTTTGCCTTATCTCTTTCAAATGCTCAATAAGTACTATCCCGTTTAATACGGCTATTCCGAAAAGGGCAATAAAACCTACTCCCGCAGAAACGCTGAAAGGCATTCCTCTGATCCACAGCAATAAAATGCCTCCAACAATAGATAATGGTATGGCCGAAAAGATCATAATCGCATCTTTCAACGATTTGAATGTAAAATGCAGAAAAATAAATATCAGCAATAAGGCTACCGGAATGGCTATCATAAGTCGTTTTGAGGCATTCTGCAAATTTTCGAATTGCCCTCCATATTCAACATATGTTCCGGGTTTTAATAGAAGCTTTTCATCTACTATTCCTCTAATATCGGCAACTACAGATTGCAAGTCTCTGTTTCTGACATTTACGCTTACTACAACTCTTCTATGAGCATTTTCTCTCGATATCTTTGCCGGCCCCTCAGAAAAATGTATTTCTGCAAGCTCAGACAATGGTATCTGAGTACCACCAGCAATTGGAATCTTAAGTTGCCTTATATTATCAATGTCTGTTCTGTTTTGCTTATCGAACCTGAGCACAAGATCAAAGCGTTTCTCTCCCTCAAAAACAACACCGGTAGTCTGACCCCCAAAAGCTGTTGAAAGATATGCGTTGAGAGATTTAATATCAACATTATAGTATGCTATCTTTTTAATATCATAATCGATTTTTATCTGAGGAAGTCCATCTGTTTTTTCTAATATAATGTCGCTTGCACCAGGCACATCTTCTATCAATTTTTTAACTTCAATTGCTTTGTGATTAATGTAATCTAAGTCGTCACCAAAAATTTTAATTGCTATATCAGAGCGGACTCCGGTTATTAACTCATTAAAACGCATTTCAATTGGTTGTGTGAATTCATAATCTATGCCGGGAATCACTGAAAGGGCTTTTTTAAACTTATCTGCTAATTCCTCCTTGCTTTTAGCACTTGTCCATGTTTTCCTTGGCTTAAGTTTGATAATCATGTCAATTTCTTCCATTGACATTGGATCAGTAGGCACTTCTGCTGCTCCAATTCTGCTTACAATTTTATCGACTTCAGGAAATTCTTTCATTAATATTTGCTCCATCCTCGTGGTGGTCTCAATTGTTTTAGTCAAAGAAGTTCCGGTTTTTAAAACAGGTTGAATTACAAAGTCGCCTTCATCTAATGTGGGTACAAATTCACCACCTATCTTAGTAAAAAGAAATAAAGAAAGTATTAATGAAATCACTGAAGTTCCAAGAACAAGTCTTTTATGATTGCACGACCATCGGATTACAGGAGTATACGTTTTGTCGGCAAGATTCATTATCCATTTGGAGATATTCATCTTATCGCTTTTCGGAGGCTTAAGAAACATTGATGATGCTACAGGTACCCAGGTTAAACCCATTATCATTGCTCCGATTATTGCAAAACAAAATGATAATGCCATTGGCTTGAACATCTTTCCTTCAACCCCGGTAAGTGAGAGAATTGGAATGAAAACTATAAGGATAATTATTTGTCCGAAAATAGCCGATTTCATCATTTTCGAGGCTCCAAATAATGAGAGAGAATCCATTATATCAGCCCTTTCATCTCCACTTTTACTTTCAATTTCCGTTTTATTGGATACTATCTTTAAAACAATAAACTCAACAATAATTACCGCTCCATCAATTATGATTCCAAAGTCGAGTGCACCCAAACTCATTAAATTTGCATCAATTCCAAAAATAAACATCATTGAAATTGTAAACAGAAGTGCAAGCGGAATAACTGATGTTATTACCAATGCTGATCGGATATTCCCGAGTATAAGAATAACTGTTATCATTACAATAATCGCCCCAAGTATCAGGTTTTCAATTACTGTGAATGATGTTTTAGCTACTAACTCGCTTCGGTCAACTATAGGATTTATGAAAACTCCTTCAGGCAAATTTTGCTGAATCTCTTCCACTCTGCTTTTTACTTCAGTTATAACATCCTTGGAATTTGCATTTTTAAGCATCATTACCTGTCCAAGAATAGTTTCACCCTTTCCATTAGCAGTTATTGCTCCATACCTGTTGGCATGTCCAAATTTTACTGCTGCTAAATTTTTAATAAGGATAGGGATTCCGTTGTTGTTTTTTACAATGATATTTTCAATGTCCTCAACAGACTTAACTTGGCCATCGCCCCTGATAAAATAGCTCTGATTTGTTTTTTCAATATACGAGCCACCTGAAATGTCGTTATTGGCCTCCATCGCATTGAATACTTCCATTAAAGTAATATCCATTGCTATTAATCGGGATGGGTCAATCGATACTTCGTATTGCTTAAGATATCCTCCCCAACTGTTAATTTCCACAACACCATTAATACCCGAGAGTCTTCGCTTTATTACCCAATCCTGAATGGTTCTAAGGTCGGTTGCAGAGTATTTATTTTCAAAACCTTCTTTTATATCAATTGTGTATTGATATATTTCACCTAACCCGGTTGTAATAGGCCCCATTTCAGGCTCACCAAATCCTTCGGGAATTTTATCTGCAGCACTTTTAATCTTCTCGGCTATAAGCTGACGTGGTAAATAAGTGCCAAGGTTTTCATTGAAGACTATGGTTACAAGTGATATTCCAAACTTTGAAACTGAACGAATTTCCTTTACTCCGGGAAGGTTTGCCATTTCCATTTCAACAGGAGCAGTAATGTATTGCTCAATTTCTTGTGTCGATAAATTCCCAGAAGTTGTTATAACCTGAACCTGATTATTGGTGATATCCGGAACTGCCCCCACCGGAATATTCAATACAGCATAAATTCCAAATGCCGCAATTGACAAAGTAAACAGTATTACAATCAGTTTATTCTTGATACTGAAGTCAATAATTTTCTCAAGCATGGCAAATAATGTTTTTTTGAAGGATGTAATTTAACCAAAAAAAACAAACTATAAATTCATTTGAATTAAAATAATAGTGAATTAAGGCTTCTTTTTGAATTATCCCCGATTCTCCGCCACCCTGAACTCGACTATCCTCTTTATCAAATCGTATGGAATTTCTTTATCATTGGGAAACTGTACAGATCCTTTTCCTTGTTTATATTTTGAAAGTTCTCCAGCAAATTCTGAATGCCCGCTTGGAGTGGCATAAAATCCAATGTGCTTTTCATATCCAGCAAAATACACCAAAGGCTTACCACAATACTTATATCCGGGCATTCCATATGAAAACCCTTCTTCTGCTTCAGGTGCCGCTTCTTTAATAATCGCCCTTATAGTTTTTAATCTTTCCTTTACATTTTCAGGAAAAGTTTCAATATATGAGTCAACGTCTGAAAATAGCTTCATAAACATGAATTTAAAAACCAAAAAGGTACATTGAATAATCGTAATACCCCTTCTTATTTACATAGTAATTCATGTCAACATTTGAACAATCCAAAGTATAAGTACCATCGTTCATCAATGATATAGTTTTAAGAACGTTTTTCTGTCCTTTAGGAATACCATAAGTAACTTCCATCACAAAACCTTTAACTGAAAGTTTATTGAAGGCGGCATCCAAATGCCCTGCCCTGAATACTCCAATATCATTACTGAGATCGACTTCATCTGTTAACCACATTTCACCAACCATCTTCTTATGAGTAAAAGTATATTTCCTGCATTTGTAGCCACAGATAGCCTTAGTTTCTTCTGTCACGGTAAGCTCCATGATTTTCAAAGCACTGTCTGCAGGCATGGTATATCCATTAGCACTTATTTTTTTTATCTCGGTGCCACCTGTCCAGTAACATTCAATAAAACACTCATTTTTTTTGTCAGTCAGTACTTCCCATGTGTCGAGTGAAGCAGGACTCGACATAATTGATGTGTAATCATCACCCTTCGACTGATAGTAAGCCTTGTAATCTCCAACAAGCATCAGTTCTCCCTTTTTGGAATAATTTTCTACACGTAAAACATTGTACTTATCAAAGGTGTATTTTTTCTCCCAATTCAACCACGCCGGCTTTAATATCTGACCGTTTGTCCCGATAATCAGTAACATTGCTAAAACGAATAATATTTCTCTTTTCATATCAGATAATTTAATTTTTCATTGCCTCATTTAATATACAAATTACATAATTAACTGAAATGAACTCAATTTTTTAAAATAATTCTTTTCACTTTTCAAATAGGTAATAATTTAAAATACAAATATTTTCTTTAGAGCCATTTTTTTACTAACACACACAATTAGACAAAAATGAAAATAGTAAATTGCAAAATTTAATTTTAGGAATACATTCTATATTGAACACCAATTTAAATCAGGCAAACAAAATTTGCTGATTGTTCTTTTGTTTTAAAAACCTTGTTTGAATTTTTGAAATATGGATTTATCAAAATATAACCCCAATAGAGAATTTTTACTCTATAAAACTGATAATGGTGATGTAAAAGTTGATGTTTTGTTGCAAAACGAAACCATTTGGATGCCTCAGATTAAAATTGCCGAACTTTTTGATGTTCAACGTCCAGCAATTACTAAACACCTGAATCATATTTTTAAAAGCGGAGAATTAGACGAAAAAGTGGTATGTTCCAAATTGGAACTAACCACGCAACATGGCGCTATTGCTGACAAAACTCAAATCAAACCCACCAAATTTTATAATCTTGATGCCATTATTGCCGTTGGCTATCGTGTAAACTCAAAAAGAGCTACCCAATTCAGAATTTGGGCAACCGCTGTTCTCAAAGAATTTATTATTAAAGGATATTCAATGGACGTGGAGCGTTTGAAAAATCCACAGCCAATTTTCGGACAAGATTATTTTAAGGAACAGCTTGAAAAAATAAGAGACATTCGAAGTTCTGAACGTAGATTCTATCAGCAAATTACAGATATTTATGCAGAATGTAGCATTGATTATGATTACGATTCGGAAATTACCAAAGAATTTTTCGCTACAGTTCAAAATAAGCTACATTGGGCAATTACTGGGCAAACTGCTGCCGAAATAATTGTATCGCGTGCGAACCACGATAAAGAAAAAATGGGCTTAACCAGTTGGAAAAACTCACCGAAAGGAAAAATAAGAAAATCAGATGTTCCTATAGCCAAAAATTATCTTACTGAAGAGGAACTTATACCCCTTAACCGAATAGTTTCGATGTATCTAGACTATGCCGAAGACCAAGCTGAGCGGGGAAACGTAATGACAATGAAAGATTGGTCTGAGAAATTAAATGCTTTTTTACAATTCAATCAAAAGGATATTTTACAAAACACAGGTAAGGTAACTGCTATAATAGCAAAGGAGTTTGCCGAGAGTGAGTATGAAAAATATAAACCTTTTCAGGATAAATTATTTGAAAGCGATTTTGATTATGAGTTAAAAAAAATACTAATCACAAAAGAAAATTTTAAATAAACGAGATAAATTATTATGAAGAAAATTTCTCTAATCCTAATACTTTTTGTAGCCTTTTTATCGGTAAAAGCGACGGTTGTTTCGATAAAGAAAGAAAGCGACGGAGTAACTTTCAACCTCGACAAAGGAATGATGAAAGTTAAAATATGCCTTGACAACATGGTCGAGGTTAAATACACTACCCTTCCGTTGTTTCTTGATAAAAAATCTCTGGTTGTCAATAACGAATGGAATATCACTCATGACTTTACAATTGCTGAAGCACCACGTGAAGTTACTTTAACTACCAGGTCAATGAAGGTTATTGTAAATAAAAAAACCAATGCAGTTAAGTTCACTGACCTGTCAGGAAATGTTATTTTGAACGAAGCAGATATTGATGGCAAATCAATGGTTGAAGCGACTATTGCAGATATTAAAACATATACCTGTTCTACCCTCTTCGACTCTCCTGCAGGAGAAGCATTATACGGTCTTGGCTGCCATCCTGAAGATTCATTGTCAATCAATTACAAAGGCAGAAATCAGGATATGACCATAAAATATATGACCGGTGCTATTCCTGTTTTGCTATCAACACGTGGCTATGGCCTTTTATGGGATAACTATTCTGCTTCGAATTTTTTTGGAGCAGAAAAAGGTAATTCTCAATTCAAATATGTTTCTGAAAGCGGGAATATGGTTGATTACTATTTCATTTATGGTCCAGACTTTGATAAGATTATTTCTTCATACAGAATAGCTACCGGGGCTGCTACCTTGTTCCCGAAGTGGGCGTTTGGACTTTTCCAGTCGCAGGACAGATATAAAAGTCAAGCTGAAGTGTTAAGCGTGAAAGACAATTATCGCAATAACCGTATTCCTGTAGATGTAATAGTACAGGACTGGTTCTACTGGGAACCCGACGTTATCGGCTCGCACGTTATGTGGCCTGAAAGATATCCAAATCCAAAAGCTATGGTTGATTCTCTTCACAAAGCCAATCTCCATGCCATGATTTCAATATGGCCTGTATATTCCAAAGGAACCAAAACCTTCGATCAGATGAGCTACTCAGGAGGTATGACCGACATTCTGTGGGACAATGCTTTCACTCACATTCTTGACAGCTACTACGATGCCCATAGCAAGCAGGCCCGTGACCTATACTGGAAACAAGCTTATGATAGTCTGATCGGACGCCACGGCTGGGATGCATGGTGGGTTGACCAATGTGAACCCGATAATAACGGAAATTTAGACCTTCGCCGTAAAAGCAATTTTGCCATTGGAAGGGGAATTGATTATATGAACACTTATTCTCTTATGCATTCAGAAGGTTTATATGAAAACTGGAGAAGGGATATTCCAAATAAAAGGCCTTTCTTCCTTATACGTCAGGCCTTTGCAGGACAACAACGAAACGCTGCCACACTCTGGTCGAGCGATATTACTTGTACCTGGAGTTCATATAAAAACCAGGTACCACAAGGAATCAACTCCTGCGCTTCGGGAATTCCTTACTGGACTTCTGATATTGGAGGTTATCACTTGCATTGGATGGCTCCCGACTGGAAACTTCCAATCAACAGAGAGCTTTTCACCCGCTGGTTCCAATTTGGCACTTTCAGCCCTATTTTTCGAATTCACGGCAAAGGTGAACGTGCAATGTTCTCAGACAACTGGGATGCCCCTATGAAGGCTATTTTAATGAAATACGATAATCTGAGATACAGGCTCATGCCTTATCTTTATTCTCTTTCCTGGAAAGTCACAAGTGAAAACTATACCATAATGCGTTCACTTGCTTTCGACTTTAGAAATGACCCTGCTATTCAAAATATTCCCGATCAATATATGTTCGGTCCTGCTTTTCTTGTAAATCCGGTCACTGAAAGGATGTATTCACTGCCTGACGCTGAAAATATCAGTAAAACAAGAAAGGTTTACCTGCCTGCAGGAACTGACTGGTTTGATTTCTGGACAGGTGAACTTTTAAAAGGGGGACAAACAATTGATGCTGCTGCCCCAATCGAAAAGCTTCCTTTGTATATTAAAGCCGGTTCTATAGTTCCTATGGGACCTTACCTTCAATATGCTTGTGAAAAACAAGCTGATCCTGTTGACCTTCGTGTTTACACAGGCAACAATGCCGAGTTTATTATCTATGAAGATGAAAATGACAACTACAACTACGAAAAAGGAAAATACGCATTAATTCCTGTATCATGGAATGAAGCTGATAAAACACTTACTATCAAAGACCGAAAAGGTAATTTTCCCGGAATGTTAACTGAAAGGCGTTTTCGTGTAGTATTTGTTTCGCCCGGCTATGGTGTCGGAGTAGAACCCGACATTGAAGCTACAGAAGTTGTTTATACAGGAAAAGAACTGAAATTCAACAAATAATACAGTAATTAGCAATCAATTTTTGAAAAGCGGAAATGAAAACATTTCCGCTTTTTAATTAATCAAAGTATTCTAAACCTTTATCTGATTGATATCAGGCGACTACCAAGTTCATGAAGCCATATGGAAATTTGTTAGTATTTTTTATCTTTGTATAAATCATAGATTGAAATACTTGTTAATGTAGAAAACAGCATTGGATTTTAATAAACATTAAACAAAATACGTTTACCTTAATGAAATAGAGAAAATTCCAATTCTCATTAATTAAACAAATTATTATCACATGAAAACAATAGTAATAAGCTTAGATAATGATTCAGATGTCAATAAATTGATTGGAGCTATAAAACTTTTTAAAGGAGTAAAAAAGGTTTCTTTACCTTCAGAAGAAGAACTTGAGAATATTTCAATTTTAAAAGCATGCAAAAATGCACGCAAATCAAGGAACGTATCAGAAGAAACTATTTTAGAAGCTTTAAAATGAACTTAGTTTTCAAAAATACATTTTTGAAAGATATCAAAAAATTGAAATCCCCAGCTACAAAACTTCTCATCGAAGAAGTAATTTTTGAATGTCATCAAGCCAATAGAATTGCTGATATTAAACATTGCACTCCGCTAATAAGCAAAAGTAAATTTTTTTAAAATTAAAAGAGGAGACTATCGTTTTGGAGTATTTATTGATAAAGGAACTATTGAATTTCTAAAATTTGGCACCAGACAAAATTTTTATGATGACTTCCCTCCCTTTTAATTTGTTATTTATGGCACATAATTTGCTATAATTCACTGATCACTAACTAAATAAAAATGCCATGAAACAAATAATCTTGCTTAGCATACTGCTGTTATTGTCAGCACCCCTTTTTTCACAGAATCAATGTGTGAAAAGGCAAAAACATATTACTGACAGCATTGATTTTGCAGGACTCCTTAACATGGCCGAAAATAAAAGCTTTCAATTCTCTGCAGAACAGGTTTTGCCATTAGCTGCCTCTGCTATTCATGTCGGGGGAGATGGCTATTTTGTCACTGTTAAAAATGATTCGGTCTTTTGTGAACTTCCTTTTTATGGAAGGGCATACAATGTAAGCATTAATGAAAGAGGAGGGTTTCACTTTAAAGAGCCAATCACTGATTACAAATTGAAAGTCAACAATAAAAGGTCTAAAATCGACATTACCTTAAAGGTTAATATTCCTCACGATAATGTTGTATTTCACTTTACCTTAACCGGAAAAGAAAATTCTTCATTATCACTTACTTCAAACAACAGGAGTTCGATTTCGTATTGGGGAGACATCATCAATCAGGATGAATAATTAATTTATTTTTCATGCTGAAATAAAAGGATTAAAAGTGTTTACAATGATTCAGAGGATGAAGCCAATAAGATGATTTCAAAATGCGGCAACGACAGGGCTCATTATTGTAAAGCTTTTACAGGTAAAGAATGGACCAATTTAACTAACTACGACCTTTCAGTTGACAATTATTTTGTGTTTTTTTAATCACCTAATTCATTTTTTGTTATAAAAAGTGCATATTTGAGCCGATAACCAAACTACTGTCTATGAACAAGATTATAGCTCTATTTATTTTTTTTGTTTTTTTAATAAAACCTGCCTTTTGCCAGTCGCTGCTGGTTCCTGATAAAGGTTTTCAGGCATCGGTTTCTTTAGGGAACACTCAGTTTAAGGAATACCTTTTCAACGGTCTCAGAAACGATGGAATCAATTATTCCCTGCAAGTCGACTATAACATCATTAGCAATAAAATAACCCACAATTTCGGTTTTAATCTCAGTAATGCTTTTCTATGGAACAGATACGGCTGGCCAAACTGGTTTATCAACCCTTCCCTGCATTACAGACTTCTTGCCAATATTGAAAATAGGTTTCAGATAGGGGGAAAATTCAGATATTCAAACCTTTTTTATTCAAACGAAAATTACGATTCACAGCATCTATACTGGATAAGTCCTATTGACTTTTCAGCTTCAGCTGTTTATTATATCAACCTGAAAAAGGGAGCTAAATTGATTATCCCTGTTAATATTCCCATATTTGGTTTTCTTAGCCGTCCGGCTGCAGACAGAAATTTAATCCTCAATGAACCTGATCTTAAGGTCAGCGATATTATAAAACGACTAAACTCTGATTTTAACTTTTTCACCATCGGCAATAAGTTATTTGAAATTGAAACAGGGCTATATTTTCAATCGCTTAATAATCTGACTTTCGGATACAGACTTCATTACCAGCAGACTGCACTAACTAAAAATACTCAGCTCCTTACAAATCAATTTGTTGTTCAAATTCCAATGTCAAAACTGAAAAAATGAAAAAATATATCATACTCATTATAGGAATCTTTTTGTTTACAGGTTGTCTGAAAGATGATGACCTTAAATTAAAGTCTGTTGAGTACATCCCGGCACAACTTAACGATGGTTGGCAAACTGAACCTTTTAATTCAGAAAATTTCAATATGGATATTCTGAATAGCCTTCTTTCAGAAATTTATTCGGAAGATAAATTTATGATGCTCAGGAGTTTTGTAGTAGTACATAATGGTAAAATTGCTGTTGAGTCATATCCACGTGATTTATCCGACAAAGAAACACCTCATCAGTTATGGTCTACTACAAAAAGTTTTATTTCAATGCTTACTGGCATTGCAATTGACAAGGGTTATATAAACAATGTTAATGATTCGGTCTTTAAATATATTCCTGAATATCTTCAACATGCTACCCCATCTATTCATAGTTTGACTATCGAACAATGCCTAACTATGCGTTCAGGTATTGATTATGACAATGACAGAATAGAGGAGGAAATGTTACTGGCTTCAGTACCTGACGACCTTACCCGCTTTATTGTTGAACTTCCGGTGAAGAATAATCCCGGTGTTGAAGCCTATTACAAGAATTCCGATCCCCAACTTTTGGTTAAGGTAGTCTCAAACTGCACAAAAACTGATTTGGTTGAATTTGCCGACAGTAACCTTTTCTCCCCTCTTGGCATCGATAATTACTTTTGGAGCAGAAATAAAGACAAAACCCCTTTCGCTGGTTTCGGATTATGGATGACTCCGCGCGATCTTGCCAAAATAGGCTTAATGCTTCTTGATGACGGCAAATATAATGGCAAACAAATTCTTTCTGCTGAGTATATTAAAGAAGCTACAACCTTTAAAACAGAAATGTACAATCGTAATTACGGATATCTCTTTTGGATACATCCTGAAAATAAATACTTCTGGACATGGGGAGCAGGCGGACAGTTCATCTTTGTTGTTCCTGATGAAGAACTGGTTGTGGTTATTACTTCAGAACAATTTGGCGATAATCAATACACCGATGCCGATGAATCTATTTACATTGTAGAAGAAGTTATCAGAGGATTAAAGCTCTGATAACCTCTTAATTACAAATTTAATGTTTTTCTATAAAATCAATCACATGACTATAAAAGAATTCTGGATCTTGACTCATAGGTGAATGGGAACTTACTTCTGACAATACCATTTGCTTGTCCTCTGAACTGATTAATGAAATCAGCTCTTCGCCCAATCCCTTCGGGCAAACAAAGTCGTATTTGCCGTACATAACCAAGACAGGTAATTTTACTTTGTACAATACATCACTATAACTTGCATCAACAATATCTTTTATAAAATCCAAATTAGCTGCTGAATTAGCTAACATGGCAGTTACAGGAAGCATTATTTCCGGTGAATTTAATGGAGGGAATCCAAGATTAACAGGCTTTTTTATTTCTTCTATAAGCGATTGGGCTTTCCATGCAAGAGAATTGTACTTCATCGATTCTTCAACGCTGAAACTTCCGGTATGCTCATTGCAGTATTGCAACATTTCGCCCCACTCCTCAGTATTTTTCCCAAGGGCTATTTGTTTTTCTCCTTCAGAAATAAGCATAAGCCTTGTTAAAGAATCATTCTTTGTATAATCATGAGCCCCGTCAACATAAATCCAGCCATTTACCATTTCCTGATAATCAGCAGTAGTCATAAAGGCTGACGACAACAAACCACCAAAACTATGCCCCATCATGTAAATATTGATATCCTGTCCATATCTGTTTTTCAAAACCTTTATCAATCCCCTGACATCTTCAACCATATTTTCAAGCGAAATATCTGCTTTATTATCATTACCCTGAGATGCTCCGGCATCTCTTTGATCGTAATATACAACAGCATACTTGCTTTCAATATAATTTCTCATATCAGGTCTACTATATGAAACTCCACTATCACCGGGACCTCCGTGGATAATAAGAAGAAACTTTTTGCTTTCTGTATTTCCCCTCACCAATGTCATCATGGAAGCCCCCTTACGTTCAACGTAAAAATAATCGGAAGCCTCTGATCCTATTGTTATTTCCTCTTTATGACACGATGTAAAAAGCATCACTATAGTAAGCAATGCTACTGATATCTTGAATATTGAATTTCTTTTCATGATCTGATTATTTAACTTGTTTAATTCTGTATATCAATCCCAACTCTACCGTAGGCCTTAAATAAAAAAGACTATTGTAAGTACACAATGCTATCCCTTTAATATTTAAGGAAGCCATAAGCGGAATGTTTTTATTACGGGCAGAGAAGTCGTGGCCAATACCAAATCCCAGACCAAGCAGCGGATAGAAATATCCGGAACTGTGTTTTATTTCAATATTATCAGGATTTTCAATGTTGTAAGTTGTTCCTGCAACGAAAGTACGGCTTAAGCCTAACTCCGATGAAAAATCAAAATAAAAACCCCTGGCACTGACTCTTCTTTTAGCCCAACCTACTGTGACGTATAAGTTATCATGGAAACCGGTATGATGGTAAAAGCCAATGTTTCCGGAAACAATACTTTCCCACTTACTACTTCTGACCTTTCCTGATTTCAGTTTACGTTCAAAGTTTTTAGTTTTGTACAAATGCTCGTACCCTGCAGTAAAACCAGGATTTATAAAGTCGAAATTGTATCCCAGCTTTACATTCTGTCCCATCAAAAGAACCGGAGTAACAGCAAAAAAAATTAAAATGAGAATTTTTCTATTCATAAAGTTTTTTTTCTCTTAATGACATAAAAATTTTACAGGGGTTGCAAGATGAACTTCTGCGAGATTGTTGGAGCTTCGCTCTGTTAAACCGTTTCCCGGTTGTTGGTGCTACGCACGTTATCGCTTCGCTCTGTTAAGCAGCTGCGCTGCTGTTGATTACGTCATTGCGAGTCTCGACCCAAAGAATTTAGGAACAATGTGAATATGACAGGGAATAAACTTCTTCTGTTAGGGTTAAAACCCATGGTGTCAGGCGATCATGCATGCCCCGGCCTAAAGGCCAGGGTTAATAAAGAAGGAGGATTCTGCCAATAATAACCC
>CAYUEI010000047.1:0-15957 GCA_964443445.1 uncultured Prolixibacteraceae bacterium
CCGTTTTTGAAATTGGATATTGTAAAAGCGTTATTTGATTTTTATCAAACAGTACGCCATTGAGAGATGAATAATTTGGATTGCTTGCATCAACAATGAATGGACCGGCACAAACGATGAATGCATAATCTCCGATTACAGTAACAGAAGCCGGAATATTAATGTCTTTAAGTTTTCTGCAACTAGCAAATGCATTATTATTAATAATACTTAATGATGAAGGTAGTATTATATTTGAAAGATTAGGACAATAATAGAATGCCTGGCTCCCAATAGAAGTAACAGTTGGTGGAAATACAACTGAAACAAGACTTGTCTTTCCTTCCCCATTATTATTAATAAAGGCTTGTTGAGGAACTTCATTTGCAGGGTAAAAATAATTACCGGTGCCATTAATTGTTCCTTCAGCTCCACTGTATGCAATAATTGTAACTCCGCTTAAGTCTATCTCAGCAAGAGAAGGCATAGCATCGCGCATGGTTTTGAAATCACGTGCGTCTATTGTTCCAACTAAAGTCAGGCTTGTTGTTGTTCCAAGCTGATCGCCTAACACAGTTGCCAGATTTCCTGCGGTAACTTGTACTACACCATATTGGGTAACAGTAATCGTCAGATCGTTTAATCCTGTTGGATGAATGGTTATAGTTGCTGTACGAACATCACCACTATTTTGCGTTACACTTACTAATAAAGAATCGCTCCTTACAGATGAAGAAGGATTAAGGCTTAGCCAGTCTGCTGAACTTTCAGCACTCCAGCCTACACTTGATGCGATGAAAATACTTTTGGATGATACCGGAATATTAAATGATAATGATGTTGTGGAAGGGAACAAACCCTGCATTTCAACTATGTTTTCGAAATCCTGCCATTTTATAGCATTTTGATAAGCTGCTTTTGACCCATAAGGAACATACAATGTACAGTTGGTTTTGTCTATACCAATAAAAACACTGGAAGAGTTACTCAAATCAACAGGATAAGGAGAGTTTGTAGTGATTGATGTCAGGTTCCAGGAGTATGCAAACGCATAATTCCCTATTGCCATTACTGTTGAAGGAATGGTTATTGATGTGAGGTTTGAGCAGTTAAAAAATGAATCGTCGCCAATGCTTATAACACTTTCCGGGATATTTACTTTTGTTAGATTACAATAACCAAATGCATAATCGCCAATAGTAATTACCGACGGGGGAACAGTATATTCTCCCGTTTGTGAATTTGGATATTGTAAAAGACTATATTGGTTTTTATCAAACAAAACTCCCTCAAGAGATGAATAATTTTTATTGCTTTCATCAACAATAAATGGTCCTGCACAACCTTGGAATGCTCTCTCTCTTATTATATTAACAGAAGAGGGTATGTTTATATCTTTAAGTTTTCTACAATATCCAAAAGCGTCATATCTTATTTCAGTTAAAGAGTTTGGCAGGATTACAGATATGAGATTATTGCATTCTGAAAAGGCTCCAAGGCCAATAGAAATTACTCCCAAGGGTATGTTAACAGAAGTTAGTTTGTTGCAACTTCTGAATACATAATCGTAAATAAATCTTAATGAGGATGGTAATGTTATATTTGTTAGGTTAATGCAATCTGAGAACGCTTCATTCCTGATGCTTGTTACGATTTGTGGGAGAGTGACAGTTGTCAATGTTGTTTTTCCTTCCCAATAAGTAGTGTTAAAAAAGGCTTGTTGAGGAATTTCATTCGCATAGTAAGAATAATTACCGGTGCCATTAATTGTTCCTTCCGTACCATTATATGCAACAATTGTTACACCGCTTAAGTCTATCTCAGCAAGAAGAGGCATAGAATCCCGCATGGTTTTGAAATCACGAGCGTCAATAGTTCCTGTCAGTGTAAGGCTTGTTATTGTTTCTAGCTGATCACCTAGTAATGTTGCCAGATTGCCTGCTGTGACATTTACTGCAGTACTAGCAACTTCAATAATGTTCTGGAAATTCTGCCATATAGCAGCGTTTTGATAAGCAAGTTTCGAACCAGATGGTACATATAATACACAGTTCGTCAAAATTAAGCCATCGAAAACACTGTAAGAATTACTTAAATCAACAGGAGAGACAGGATTTGCATAGACAGATTCCAATAAATAGCTATACGCAAAAGCTCGATTCCCGATAATCTCTACTGTTGAAGGAATTGTAATTGATTTAAGATTCAAGCAGTCGGAGAATGATTGATCTCCAATATATAAAACTCCTTCAGGAATAATAACTGAACTAAGGTTGTCGCAACTATTAAAGGCGTTACTTTCTATACTTATAACCCCTTTAGGGATAATTAATGATACAAGATAATCACAGTTGTAAAATGCAGAAGTGCCAATGATTGATACTGTTGGGGGAATTGAATATTCCCCGGTTAAAGAATTTGGACATTGTAAAAGGACAGTGTAATCCTTGTCAAACAGAACTCCATCTCTTGATGAGAAATATAGATTACCATCATCAACATTAAATGGTCCTGCACAATTAGAAAATGCATTAGACCCAATAACGTTAATAGAAGCAGGAATATTTATGTCCTTTAGTTTTGTACAATCATAAAAGGCATCATCTTGAATACTTGTTAAAGATTCAGGTAGAGATGCAGTCATAAGTTTATCGCAACCAGCAAAAACTCGCCACCCAAGATAATATACTCCATTTGGAATGACAGCTGAGGTTATTTTGTTGCAATTATAAAATGATTCATCGTTTATAATCTCTAATGTTGAAGGTAATGTAATGTTTGAAAGGTTTGTACAATCATAGAATGACTGTCTACCAATTTCGGTTACAGAGGGAGGGAGAATTACTGAGGCCAAACTTCTCTTTCCTTGCCAATTACTGTTCATAAAAGCTTGATGCGGAACTATATTTGCAGGATAATCTGAATTGCTTGTTAATGTCCCCTCGCTTCCATTATAAGCCGTTATTGTTACTCCGCTAAGGTCAATATCAGAAAGAATTGGCATATCATCTCGCATAGTTTTAAAATCACGGGCATCAATAGTCCCCGATAAAGTAAGATTTGTAATTATTGTAAGCTGATTGCCTAAAACAGCAGCCAGATTACCTGCTGTAACCTGTATTAAACCATATTGAGTGACAGTTACTGTTTTACTGGACATCCCGGTTGCATTAATTGTAATTGTCCCTGTACGAACACCACCGGTATTTTCAGTTACTGATATTATTAAAGAATCACTCCCAGCTGAAGAAGGAGGCACTGTACTTAACCAGTTCACTGAGCTAGATGCACTCCAGCTTACATTTGATGCAATGAAAATTTTCTTACTTGTAGCAGAAGGATTAAAAGATAAGGTCGTTGTTGATGGAAATAAACCCTGCATTTCTACAATGTTTTGGAAATCCTTCCATTGTAAAGCATTCCGGTATAAATTTATTAAACCATGGGGTACATATAACGTACAGTTGGTCTTACTTATTCCGTAAAATACACTGTTTATCCCACTTAGATCAACAGGAGTAGAAGAATTTGCATATATTGACGTTATCAAATTACAGCTATTAAATGCATAATTTCCAATTGTCCTTACTGTTGAAGGAAGTGTTGTCGAAGCCAGTTTGCTACAGCTATAAAATGAATAATTACCTATTGATATTATTCCTTCAGGGATGACGACTGAGGTGAGATTATCACAGTCATAGAATGCATAATTTTCAATATTTTTAACAGTTGAGGGTATAGTATTGTACTCTCCGCTAAGTGAATTTGGACACTTGATAAGTGTAATCTGATTTTTATCGAACAAAACTCCATTTAAAGAGGAAAATTTAAGATTACCCCCCGCAACAATAAATGGACCTGCACAATTACGAAATGCATTTTCTTTGATTGCAGTAACTGATGCCGGAATATTTATGTCTTTAAGTTTAGAACAATATCCAAAAGCATTATTGCTAATTTCAGTTAATGAATTTGGAAGAATTATTGATGTAAGATTTTTACAATTATAGAATGTTCCCCAACCTATGGAAGTGGCTTTGTTGGGTATGATTATTGACGTTAATTTATTACAATAGGAAAAGGCATTGTCTAAAATATTTATTAAGGAAGAAGGTAAAGTTATGCTTGATAGGTTTTTGCAATTATAGAATGCTTGTTGCCTGATAGATGTTGCTGATTCAGGTAAAATTACAGACGATAAAACATACAAAGAACTTGTATCTGCAGTGCTGTTTCTATTTATGAAGGCATGTTGAGGAACTTCATTTGCAGAGTAAGAATAATTACCGGTTCCATTAATTGTTCCTTCCGCTCCACTATAAGCTGCGATTGTGGCGGCGCTTAAATCTATCTGAGCAAGAAGCGGCATAGCATCACGCATGGTTTTAAAATCACGAGCGTCAATTGTTCCCGTTAGGGTTAAAGAGGTTATTGAATTTTTTTCTTCTGAACTTAGTGCTGTCGATAATTGTCCGGCTGTACAGCTAAGTGTCTTAAGTACTTGTGCGTTAACAATCATATTAATGCACAACAAAAAGAGGATAAACACTATTTTTTTCATAATGAAGTTTAATTGATTTTATAGTTTAGTTAATATTTTCAGTACGTTTTCTTTTATTATTTCCTTCAAATCATTGAGAAACTGCTGTCTGCACTTGGAAATAACATCATGTAGTAATCAGTAAGATTACAAGAAAGAAATAATTTTTTTTCATTTTTATAATGTTTGGTATTATTTATTCTTGGAAAAGGTAGTACCTTCAAAAGGATAGGATATAATTCAGATTTCAATTTATTATTGAAAAATAAAAATAAGGAAGTCAAAAAAGTAAAAATCGTTGAATCGCTAAAATAGGAAATTAAATCTCCAGAATTGAAGTTCTTATTTTCAAATATCTCTTTCACTTTAGTCCGGCTCGTTTATGTTGATTTTGGTCAGTTTTAAGGTGGTACTAAGTGTACAACTTTTGATTTATTCGAAATAAAATTACAGTTTTATTTTTCATAATCAAATTTTTTTCTTCATTTTCAACTTTGAAAAATAATTTATATCTATGGTTTTTTAACCAACAAACGTAATCGCCATCCAATTAAAAGGTAGCGGTTCTACTTCACCACCACTTTTTCCGTGATTATTTCTGCCCCTGTATTGATCTTCAAAAAATATACCCCTTTTCTTAACTCCAAAACATCTATAACTTCAGTTTTCGATCCTGTGATGATCTTCCTTTTCAATGTCTTTCCTTCTATCGATGATATGCTTATTTCTCCTGACCTTACTTCTGAATCAAAATCAATATTTAAAATTGTTTCAACAGGATTAGGATATACCTTTACCTTGCCGGAGTGGAGCAATGTATTATTACTTAATGGTGCTGACCAGTCAAACTGTATCCAGTTAAGGTTTATTCCTGTTGCCTTAAAATCAAGCCTTAATAAATGCTGCCCTTCTGTTAATTCAATCTGATCAGTATAACTATCCCATACCTGCCAATCGGCTGTCTTGGCGAATTTTATGTTTTTTACTAATTTATCGTCAATATAAAGGTCAATATCACCTGCATATCCTGCATGCCTGAATATTATTTTGTAAATACCTGATGTTGAAACGTCAATGTTGTAAGTAGTCCAATCGCCCGGATCTACATATGCAAGATTTTCACCTCCCCCCGTATCCGTTGTACTCTCTTTTTGTACACCTGCCATGTTGATGTAATATTCAGCTTCAACTTTAAACGACTTTCTTACTCCATTTTGTGATATTGAAATTGAATCAACCAAAATGTCATTGCTAAAGACGTAAATTTTACCTGTCCTGATAGTTTCTAAGGGATTATCATCTGTGCAGTTTATTTGAATTGTAGAACTGCCATCTCCCTTTTTAACAGATATATAAATCCAGTCGGCAGTAGGGGAGAGCGACCAGCTTGTGTTGCCTTCTATGACAGCATTAACATCGTTGCCTTTTTTATAGGGAAGACTTACTCTATCCAGTGAAATTGAAAAATAGCCGGGCATTGTATCCTGATAACTAACAAGATATTCATACTGAAGTGCCCCTGTCAGAAAGACCAGTGGCGCATTCCAGTTTATGGCTATTTCATTTGTTGAATAGCTGCATTGTTGATCTAAATACGACTTTGCAGCATATTTTGAAGGATAGGAACTTGCACCGCAGTCTTCGCTAACATTTGAAGGATTTGGACCACCGACAAGCAATCCGGGAATCGGTTCAGGAATACCGTCAGAGTCTGAAATCCTGTGGTGTATATTCTTTGGATTTTTTGTGCCTGCACCTGTTACAAAGCAATATGATGTAGCATTTCGTCCAAGCAGATAATCAATGACTGAAACAGCCGCATTGAAATAGCTTGCATTTCCTGAAAGCCTGAAAGCCTGAAGATAAAGCATACCCCAGTTGGCATAAGCATTGTTTCCGCCCCAGTAAAAGAAATCGCCGGGAATTCTGTAAGCAGAAGTGATAATATTGTTGGCTGAATTGGAGACCAAGCTTATAAGTCTGTTTTTGGCTAAAGTTGTATCAGCATCAACGGTAAGATTATTTCTGTTGACAACAAGCGAAAGCAAGCCAAGTGTTCTGACATTTCCCCAACCGGGCAAATCTGAATTAACGCTAATTTTAATTTCACTGTAATATACAGGATCTTTTGTTGTAATATAAAGCTCAGCAGCACTCCATGAAAATTCATCACTAAAGTTTGAATCGCCATATCCTCCTGTTCCTATTGAAGGGTAAGCCCCTGAAGCAGATGGATTATTGAATGCAACCTTTGGATTTTTCTTTGCCCAATTCCATGCTTTAACTGCCTGGTCAAGAGCTTTATCTGCCAGTTCAGGATCATATTTCCTGTAAATACGGGCAGTCATGGCCATGATCGCAGCAAAGTCAAGTGTGGCAGCAGTTCCCTTTGCACAAACATATCGTTTGGTATTCTTAAACTGGTCAGGCATAGAAAAACCGCCGAATTGTGCTTCAGTAGTTTTGTTATACACACCCCCATCTTCATCCTGCATAGTCATCATCCACCGGATATTCCATAAAGCTTCATCAAGGATATCAGGAATTTCGTTTCCACTTTCAGGAATGTTTAAATTGAGAGTATCGTAATAAGCGGGATATGTTTCATAGGCTGACAAAAATGTAAAGGTCGAAATCCCGGAGTTGACGATGTATTTGTTGTAATCGCCGGCATCGTACCAGCCTTTTGGAGTTGAAATTATTGTTCCTGCCGGTCTGTTTGCTGATGCAGCAGAAGGAAGAACAATAACAGCAGTGTCCGGATGACCTTCCTTTCGGGCATATTTACCGGCATACGCGCTTTCAATCGGCATTGAAGCACGGTTGTAGTAAAAGGCTTTTATGCTTGCTTTTGAAATATCTGTAAATACATTATTGCCAATGGAAAACGGAACCGACTTACCAAGACCATCTACCACGATAACATATTTACCTGTGGTTTTAAGCAATGTAAAATCAGCAATCTTAACATCTTCACCTGAAGCGGAATAATTGGCCGAAGGGAGAAATTGCCCTTTGTAAACCAATGCATCCATTGTTGAAGTCATCACCTTAAAACTATCGGCCGGTGTATTGACAACAGCAGCGCGTTTGATAGAATTAGGCAAAAAGCCAACCTGGTTAAGACGTATATTATAACTGGTTGTTTGTGAAAAAGACAACAACGTCAGAAACAGCATAGCCGGCAATAACAATGCTTTGTGATATAAGGATCCGGTATCCATAAAAGTAGGTTTAGCAAATATTAATTCAATCTTTTAAACTTTTGATCCTCAAAAATATAAAAATAAAACAAGCAAAATCATTCTTCGCTATCAATCAACCCGGCAATATTGGAATTATCAAAAACCGTATAGCCGCAGTTGTCGCATGTGATTGGAATATAAGGGGTACTGGCAAGGATTTCCCATCCATTTTGATTTGAGGTGTTTTGCCAGTTTCTCATGATTGATTTTTATTTCCATATTATTGATTATTAGGCGAAATTCAGCAAGAAAATATTGATAGAATAATAAAGTTACGAATTTCTATAAAGAGAAGTAATGTTTTGTGGCAGTTACTTCGAACCACCGTCATTGCGAGGAGGCACGACGAAGCAATTTCTTGATCAGCAAGTCATTGCGAGCGAAGCGCGGCAATCTCCCAAATTTGTCTGTCTCATTTTAATTGATATTTAAAGGAACCCATTTGGAATAGTTGTCTGATTAGTTAACTTTGTAAAATGAACCCAGACAAAGAAGTTATAGCATATAAAAGATATTTTCTTGATTTCTATGAAGTTCAATCTGATAATGTTCAGGCTAAAATTGAGTGGACTTTACAGCTTATAAAAGTTACTCGTTTTGTGCCAGAAAAATATTTTAAACATATTGAAGTAACAAAGGGACTTTATGAAATCAGGATTGAAGCAGGTGGTAATATTTATAGAATATTTTCCTTTTTTGATAAGGGAAATTTAATTGTACTTGGTAATGGTTTTAATAAAAGGAATCATAAGACCCCTAAAAAAGAGATAGATAAAGCACTAATAATTATGGAGGAATATTATAATGAAAAAAGAAGATGAGAAGAATTTTACAACATTAGATGAAATTCTTGATAAAAAATATGGTAAAAAGGGAGATGAAAAACGAGAAAAGTGGGAGCAGGAATTTGAAACATTCCGATTAGGAGTTTTACTTGAAGAAGCAAGAATAAAACTTGGCATGACTCAAGAGGAATTAGCTGTAAAATGTGGTACTAACAAATCATATATTTCACGAATTGAAAATAATGCCTCAGACATACGTTTGTCGACACTTATGAAGATAGTCCAACAAGGGTTTGGTGGACGTTTAAAATTGACTTTACAAATAGATTAAAAACACTATTTATTGTTATTCATTTATGCTATTTCTTGTAACTCCTTTTTAAGATATATCATATCAACAAGCTGTATGTCGCCGTCAAACATTGGGTGATCGTAATTGTCTGTAAAGAAATTCTTTATACGATGTGACTTTTTAAATCCGCAATTTTCATAAAACGATAAGATTGTTGGTGTTTCACCTGTCCCGACAAGCATCGTTTTATATTCTTTTTTGTAGTAATCTGAAATGAAATTTATTAACGCCCTGCCATACCCTTTACATTGGTATTTCTCGTATGTTGCTATGTTTTTCAACTCGCAGGTCTCGCTGTCAATAGGCAATACAACACAAACACTTTTCAGGTCATCGTCATATAAAGCAAACAAGTCCCCGTCCGGTAAATACTTATCTATCATATCTTCCTGCTCGTCAGCCAGCAACAATAAATCAAGATACTGCTTCTTATTTTCTATAATTTTCTCAATTTTCATAATATCTCTGTTGCATTATACTATGGAGTGATAATTTGAAAACTACATTTCTAACCTTAATTGTAAATATCTATTTCCAATTTATACGATCCATCTTTCTGTAGTCTCCAGACGTTAACAAAGTTGAATGGCCATTTTGCTGAATCAGCTAAAAGGGTATAGCCCCGGCCGGTTTCATATATTATTTCACGGTTTCCTCTGACATCTTCAGTATTCAAAATTAAATCAATTGGTTTTTCTTTCAACCTTAGAAATCCGGCCCATTCTTTACCGATTTCAGTTTTACCCGTTAAAATTTCCCTTTCTGGAATTATATATTGAGCACTGTCTGAATACATATTGGTAATAAGAGCAGAATCCCGATTTTGCACTCCAATGCGAAACTGATCATCACATTCTTTTACAATCCTGATCATTTCTTCTTTCGATATTTTCATGTTATCTGTTTTTGTGGAACTACATGAAAATAATAATGCTATTCCTAAAATTAATAAAGTGTTTTTCATACATACTTTTTTAAAGCCATCCCGGTAAATACTGTAATAGCAAGAAATACTATACTAACAACCAAAAGACAATCTTTAAACGGATTACCCTTAATTAAATCAGTCAAGGCGATTGCTAAAATGATCATACTTGAAATCCCTATTGAAGTTAAAACGATCAATGTTATCTTTTTAAAATTCAGCATGACTATTTGGAGGCAAACACATTTGCATTTTGTCTGAATTTAGTCAAATAATGATTTTTGCTTTGTGTTTGACTCCATTGTCGTATATCGTATAGGTTTTTCATTAATTGTAAAAATTTCTTTTTTACTTTTTAAATATTCTCTAAGTTTATTTTCCGACCAATCAAGTTGTGTATTTTTGATTATAGATTTAACTGTATATGCCCCAGTTTTCAATAAGTCAAGTATTTTATTTTCGTAATTAGTAATTGATTCATTTGAGCTTAATTGATTTGCTGCACTTATTATTGGTTTATAATCAATCAATTGATTACCATTAAAGTCAACAGCGGTCGCTCCTTTTTGTATTAATGAATTATTAGCATTTTTTTCTGATGAATCGGGTATTCGCACAAATATCTTTCTGTTTTTTCTTAGCCCATCAACTACACCAGACCATGTTCCTCCTTTATCGGACGATTCTGCAACGTAAATTTCGGATGCAAGACCATAGATGATTGGATTCCTTGCCATTGCCAATTCAGCCTTCCAGGGTACTTTTGGGAAAAATGTGCTTAAGACTAAAACATTGCCATCAACTATTTGCTTATAGTACTTTTTGAAACCTGTGCCAAAAGTCATAATTCCTTGAGGTAAAACTATAATGCTTTGGCCATTGTAATTAATGGCAGAATCTAAAGCTTGTTTGTCAACTCCTTTAGCAAAGCCACTTACAACAACTTTATATTCCTTACTTGCTAACCTGGCAATATTGTCAGTAAATTCCAATGATCTGACAGAGGCATTACGAGAGCCAACTATTGCAATTGACTTTTCGTGCAATATATTTTTGTTACCTTTTACATACAATAGAGCAGGGGAGTGAGCTGCTTTTAGATTTTCTTTTAGAATTTTTGAATATTCAGGCGAAGTTATCGGAATTAGTTCATAACCCTCATTATTCAATGATTCAGCTAAAAAAGCATTATTGGCCAATTCTGATTTGGCTTTATTTAAATCCTCTATTTCTTTAGATTCAATCCCATATTGGTTTTTCCAATCAATCTCGGGAAGTTGAAAAAAATCCTCAATCGAAAGATTATTCTCATGATGAAATTTTATTATGAGGTTATTAATTTTGAAATAACCCCATCGTGGCAAATGTGCCAGTGCTATCCAATACGCTGCTTCTTTGTTCATATTAAATCTCCTCCTACTGTTCTTGCAATAACTATAGGTGCAATTTTTATGGCTCCTAAATTACTTAAATATCTTCCAATTTCTTTTATTGTTGCCCCACTATCAAATATATCATCGATCAATAAAATCGTTTTGCCGCTAATTTCCTGGGGATTAACTAATGTAAAAGCATTCTTAATATTGTCAGATTTCAAATAAGAGTTCTCAAAGGCCTTTTGTTCTTTTGTTTCTCTCTGCTTAATTAAGTTATGTGATATTGGGATTCTAAGAACTTGTGATACTTTTTCAGCGAAATTTTTTACCAATTCTCCCGATTTTGTTGGAGGTACATATAAAATTAAATCAAATGTTTCCTGCCCGAATTTCTTGCGATATGCTTTAAGTATTAGCCTCAAAAGAAAATCCGGGAAATCACCCCCGTTTTCATATTTACTTCGATGTAAAGCACTGCCTACATTTGAAACGCCATAATATGATGCAGCAACTCCATTTATTAAATTTGTTCCTCTTGTTTCTGCCTTGAGTATCGGAAACAAATCTTCCCGAAAGGCTTGTAGCCTTTTTATCCATTCATCATTAAGGGTCACTACTATTTTTTTCAAGCCTGTATTATCGCAATTTTTAAAAGTATGAGTTGAAGTATCGCCCAGATAATCGCATAAGTATTTCATTCTTGATTGAGTTGTTTCAACATATTCAATCATCTTTTCCAAATCCCGGGTCTTACTTGCCCTCAATTCTTCAAAAACTTTAGTATTTAGCGGTTGAGCTCCCGTTATGTATTCAAATTTTTTGCTTTTCCCAAATGTAACCTCTCGAATTATTTTTTGTTCAATTAAATCGGCTTTGATGACTCTTATTTGAGCCTGCTTTAAATTGGTTCGCCTCATTAAATCTCTTTCGCCAAGCATTTCACTTCTTACTGCAGATATTACTTTCTCATACTTGGAAATCGCAGGTCTTCCCCCTTCAATAAATGCTTCAGGGAGTTTTTTATCATCAGGATTATAAAAAAGTATGATGTAAGAAGGTTGATTGTCTCTCCCTGCCCTGCCAATTTCCTGATAATAATGTATTGGCGATTGAGGTATTTGAGTATGAATGATAAATCTTATATCGGGCTTATCAATTCCCATTCCTAATGCATTCGTTGATATTACACACTTCCATTCGTTATTCATTAACCCATTTTCGATAGCAATTCTCGACTCCGGGTCTAATCCGGCATTATAACCTGTTGCAGAAATTTTAAGAAATTCAAACCACTTAGTGTAAATTTCCGTTTCTACTCTTGTACCAGTATATAAAATTCCTGAACCTGGCAGTTTTTCAAGGTATTGCCCAAGCCATATTAATTTTTCTTCTTCTGAATTGACTTTAATGACAAAAAGCTTAAAGTTGTCTCTCATTAAATTACCCCTGATAATGCTTATATCGCTTCCCATTTGTTGAGAAATATCCGCTTCAACTTTTTTTGTTGCTGTTGCTGTTGTGGCTAATACAGGAAGTCCTTTAGGTAAAAGGTTTACAAGATTTATGATTCGCCTGAAAGAGGGTCTGAAATCATGTCCCCAAACTGAGATACAATGCGCTTCATCAACAACAACCATCGATAAGTTCATTTGGCGGGTAGCTTCAATCCATTCTGAATTTTCTTGTCTTTCAGGTGCTATATATAGAATTTTAATTATACCTGATTTAGCATCGGCTATTATTTGTGAATTTTCTTCAGGTGTTTGTTCACTATTGACACACTTTGCAGAAATACCAAGCGAATTTAATTTCTTTACCTGATCTCGCATTAAAGCAATTAAGGGTGAGAATATTACTGTTACTCCTTTTTGAATTACCGCCGGAAATTGAAAGCAAAGAGATTTTCCAAATCCGGTTTTTTCAATAAGAAGAACTCTTTCTCCTTTTATGATTTTCTCGATAGTAGCCCATTGCTCATCATAAAAGCTACTCAGTTTAAAAGTTTGTTGTAGTATTATTTCTGCTTCCTGGCGTGTCATAGGGGGGAATTTATCAGCAATTTTGCATTATATTCTATGTATTGGCAATATATTTTTCTGATAATTTTAATTGTTTATTATGTATCACCAAAACATATTACATCTTATTAAAGAATATCTTTATTAAGAATAGGCTTAGTGCAATTTTTTAAACTATTCTTTCCAATTAAGCGAAATCGTTTTATGGTAATAGAATAAGTTTCTTCGTTTCTGTAAATGAACCTGCTTGTAAACGATAAAAATAAATTCCACTCGTCATATTAGCCGCATTCCATTTTCGGGTATGATATCCTTCAGTGATTTCTTCGGATAAGATTGCTGCCACTTCTCTTCCTAGCCGATCATATACTTTTAAAGACACAAAAGATTTATATGGAATGCTAAATGAAATATTTGTCGACGATTGAAAAGGATTTGGATAGTTCTGTTTTAAAGTGAATGGTAGGGGTAATGAGATTTCACTTTCTGCATTTACTCCGGTGGGAGAATCTGTAACCCAGATACCTGAGCTTGTTCCGGCAAAGATTCCTTCACTGCTAACTGCCAGCGACCAAATACGGGTGTCGGCAGGCATACCCGAGTTGAATGAAGTCCAGGTTACGCCATTGTCGATCGAGAGGTAGGCTCCGTCATCTTCAGTCCCCGCAATAAGCTGGTTATTTACAGCGACTAAGCAATTTATATTCTTAAGAACGGATGGGTCTGCCACCCAGCTTGTGCCGCTATTGTCGGATATGAAAATACCGGTCAACGTTACAGCGAATAATTTGTCACCCAATATTAAAAGCTGAGAGATATGTGTATCAGTAAGGTTTGAATTAATTGTAGTCCAGCTCGTTTCGTTGTTTGTAAATTTGAAAACACCTTGGCTGGCACTTCCTGCATAAATGTTGTCCCCACTTGCCACAATTGAGGTAATATGGGCATCCACCGCTATACCCGGGCTAACTTCTGTCCAGGTATTACCGTCGTCTGTTGATTTATAGACATTGCCTGTTGTACCGGCAAAAAGAGTAGTATTAATCATCGCAATTGACCAGATGGCTGAGTCATCGGGAATTCCTGTGGGTGTGAAATCATTCCAGGTGGTACCGTCATCTGTTGACTGAATAAAACCATTCCATGTTCCTGCAAGAATTCTTGAGTCCAACTTCACGATGGACAAAATGTCAATGTCGTTATCCGCAGAACCTATCTGAGTCCAGTTAGTACCATCTCCGGTAGTTAGAAACATACTGCCGCCGTTAAAACTATCCCATGTTCGTGCAAAGACCTTGTTTTTGCTACTGCAAAGATTGAAAAAACTGCTGCCTGTCGGCCAATCTGTTTGAACCCAGGCACTGGAAAGCGGGATATCATCGGCCGCATTGGCTTCGTTTCCAAATGACAATACAAAGATCAACAGTACAGTTAAGTACAGTGAAAACTGATTTATTTTTATTTTTTGTTCCATTATTTACATTTTTAAACCTACACCTGTTTCCATGAGCTACCATGTGCATTCATCGCCGCAGCGTTAGGCGTTATGCCTAAGCCGGGTCCATCAGGAACCTGCACGTAACCGTTTACCATTAAAGGTTTTGGAACGCCGTCAATCAATGAGTCATACCACGAAATCTCGGGATAATGGTGTTCACAGGAAAGGAAATCCGGAATACCGGCCGCAATATGAGCGCACATCATCATTGCGAATGGCGAATTTGACTGGTGAAGCGCCGTCTTTACTCCTCTCTCATGTGCCCACATGGCAGCAAGCCTGCTCTGATGTATCCCCCCGAATGTAGTAGGATCAGGATGGAAATAATTAGTAGCATCGGCGTTTACCATATTCTTGAGTTCGTCGAAACCAAACATGTCTTCACCACTAAGAAGCGGCATTTCAGTACCTGCATTGATCTGAGCAAGCTCGGAGTAATAGTGCCACGGTATTATGTCTTCCATCCAGCCTCCCTTTGTTTTATCAAGATACCCCGGCTCTGCCAGATAATTGGAAAGCTGAATTGCCGAGGCAACATCGAGCTGATTTCCACCGCCACGAGGAGACCAATCAAAAAAATGATCGGCTGAGAGAGGTGCATCACCTATCATCGATCTAAACGACGCAACGTAATCGAGAAATTTCGTATAACCAGATTCTAAAATTTTCTTGGCTGAGCCACCCGACTCGGTATATGGGTTAGGGTCAGGTGAAGTTGTATAATCGGACCATCCTAAAATACCGTTCAAATCTGTTTTAAACCAGGTGAATCCCTTGTTTATCCTGTCCTGAATTTCAGCCTTCCTTGAGGATAGATTATTTCTGACCGGCGTGTCGCAATACATTCTCATGCGGTCATTGACCTTAGGACCGAGGAGCTTCCAAATTGGAACATTATACACCTTGCCGGTAATGTCCCAGCAGGCACACTCAATCGCGGCAATGGCTCCTGAAGCGTAAGTGATTTTCTTCCAATCCGAAGTTGGATTTAACGCTGCAGTAATCGAATTGAAAACTTTGTCAACCTGTGTCGGATTCATACCCATAATAACAGGGCTGCACGTTTTCAGCTCTGTTCCTGAATTGGTATCCTCAACCCGACATTCTCCATAGCCTGAAAAACCCTTGTTAGTGTCGAGCCTGACAATCCGGGCAGTAGTATTTAATCCATTTATGGTTGCCACGGACATTTTGGTAATGTATATGCCCTTTTCGCCTGGGCTTATTGCAGCCCTGGCA
>CAYUEI010000048.1:0-15635 GCA_964443445.1 uncultured Prolixibacteraceae bacterium
TTACTTTTTACACCGGATGGCTTTATCTTCCCTGGGTTATTAAGCCTTTCTGGAGCCCTTTTATCGACAATTTCCGTACCAAACGTTTTTGGGTTGTTATCACTCAGATTCTCATGGGAGCACTGATTGCATGTGCCGGATTAAGCATCCCGGCCGACAATTTTGTAAAATGGAGTTTAATTTTCTTCTGGTTGATTGCCTTTAGCTCTGCTACTCATGATATTGCTGCCGATGGAATATATATGCTGGCGCTGAATAGTCACGAACAATCATTTTTTGTTGGAATAAGAAATACATTCTGGAGAATAGCTGCCATTGCAGGGCAAGGCGGACTGGTTTATATTTCAGGAATTCTGATAAAAGGCAATGTTTCAATCAAAACAGCATGGATGATAATATTGATTTCAACCGGTATTATTTATTTTATAATTGGAATATATCACAAGTTTATAATCCCCAAATCAGATTCAGATCCTGAAAAATCTTTAGCCGGAGCTAAAGATACAATCATTAAATATCTAAGCACCTTCATAGCGTTTTTCAAGAAAAAAGGGTTCTTCCTGTTTCTTTTATTTGTCCTACTGTATCGTCTCGGAGAAGCCCAATTAACAAAGCTGGCAGCGCCATTTCTGATTGATTCAAGAGAAGCCGGAGGACTGGGATTATCGAACGAACAGGTTGGATGGGCCTACGGAACTCTGGGAATGATTGGACTTGTTATTGGAGGAATATTAGGCGGAATGGCTGCTTCAAAACACGGATTAAAATATTGGCTGTGGGCTATGGCGATTTTAATGAATGTACCCGATTTATTATATCTGTATATGGCCCATTATCAACCCGAAAACTTTATTCTCATTCAGCTTTTTATAGCCATCGAACAATTTGGATATGGCTTTGGATTCACTGCTTTTACTCTTTACCTGATTTATTTTGTACAGGGAGAAAACAAAACTTCTCACTATGCTTTTGCTACCGGAATAATGGCTCTCGGGATGATGATACCCGGAATGTTAAGTGGCTGGATTCAGGAAATGCTCAACTATGAAAAATTCTTTATCTGGGTAATAATTTGTACAATCCCCGGATTTTTAATACTTCCTTTCCTGAAAATTGATAAAAACTTTGGTAAGAAATTTAAGAACTGAAAACTAAAAAACAGAAATTTATATTCTCATTGCCCTGTCAATATCTCTCCGGGCATCGTTTTGCTTTAGTGTTTCCCTCTTATCGTATACCTTCTTCCCTTTAGCAAGGCCAATATCGAGTTTTGCCTTTCCCCTGTCATCAATAAATAATCGAAGCGGAATAATTGTCAGACCTGTTTCCTTAACTTTCCTTTCCAGTTTCCTGAGCTCTTTCTTTTGAAGCAATAATTTACGTTCTCTCTTGCTTTCGTGGTTATTGTATGTTCCATAAAAATATTCGGCAATATGCATATTCTTCACATACAGCTCACCTGCGAAAAACTGGCAATACGAATCAACAAGCCCTGCCTTCCCTTCCCTTATCGACTTTATTTCAGTGCCTTGCAACATAAGACCTGCTGTCAAAGTCTCAATGATTTCAAATTCAAAGTAGGCCTTTTTATTCTTAATATTTATATTATTCTGAGGCTTTAATCCCATATCAATACATCATGTTAAAAGATATTCTTTTTAAAATAAAAGAAAAAATCATACTTAGAAAAAACATTCCTGTAAATAAAACAAAGAAGTAATAAAATCTCTTTCTTTCATCTATCTTACAATACATATTAATACCCAGATAAGCTATATAAAGACCATACCAGGGCAAAAATCCTCCAAGATTAAGAAATGGCAATAATCCTGTAACAATTCCGGTCATTATTGCCGGCATAATTGAATAAATAGCTACCCTTTTAATTATTCCTCTTGAAATTTCAACCTGAAAAAGCTTTGACACTTCATAAGTCAGAAACTGTGAGATAATAAAAATAAAAAGCAGTAAAATGATTTTCATTGAAGCTTTTATTAAGGAATCTTTCCAAAGAAAACCATACTCAGAATTAAAAATCAAATCGCCTAAAGGTGAAAAAATGAAAATAAGTATCAAACCCGGAAGAAGAAACTTTCTTAAAACCAAAGTCGCCTGATTCTTACCCGATTTAATCATCTCCCAATGTAACCTTGGTCTGAAGAACAAAAACATTGTCTCGTCAAATATTTTCTTTATCAACTTAATTAAGTTCATAAAATTTAAAATGAGCGGTACAAAAATACATTAGTTTTGCAAATATGATGCCTGATATTATTCATTTTAAACAGATATGAAGCAATTTAACCTTATAACCATTTTGGGAGCCACCGCAACAGGCAAAACAGAAATTGCAACAGGGCTTGCCAAAGAAATAAACGGGGAAGTAATTTCTGCCGATTCACGCCAGGTATACAGAAATATGGACATTGGAACCGGCAAAGACTTATCTGATTATATAATCGATGGGGTAAAAATCCCTTACCATCTGATAGATATTGTCGATGCAGGCTACGAATATAATGTCTTTGAATATCAGAGGGATTTCATAAAAGTTTTTAATGATATAAGCGAAAGGGGTGTAACTCCGATATTATGTGGGGGCAGCGGCATGTATATTGAAGCTGTTTTAAAAGGATACAAATTGATTAATGTTCCGGTTGATGATGAATTAAGGGATAATCTCACTAATAAATCCCTTGGAGAACTAAGAAAAATTCTAAGTTCATACAAAGAACTGCATAACAAAACCGACGTAGATACAGTAAAAAGAGCAGTCAGAGCAATTGAAATTGAAGAATATTATAAAGACCACCCTGAAATTGACGTTTCATTTCCATCGATAAACAGCCTGATTACAGGTATTAATTTTGATCGTGAAGCCAGAAGAGAAAGAATATCAAAAAGACTTAAAAACAGGCTTGAAAATGGCATGATCGAAGAAGTTCAGAGTTTACTTTCAATGGGTGTGAAGAAAGAAACACTCATTTACTATGGTCTGGAATATAAATATATCACTCAGTATATAAATAATGAGATTGATTATAAAACTATGTTCAGCCGGCTTGAAACTGCAATTCATCAGTTTAGCAAACGCCAGATGACATGGTTCAGACACATGGAAAAGAATGGATTTAAAATAAACTGGATTGATGGTTCTATTCCAACTGAAGAAAAAATATCAATAATCAGAGGTCTGATGAGATAAAATACTTACTTTAAAATCCGCTTCTCCCAAATTAAAAAAGCAACTATTCAGCTTGTTTTTTCTCCAATCTTTTTCGTACCAGATCCGTACCACATCCGTACCAGATAGCCATCAAACACCATAAGAAAATTTTCTTATGGTGTTTGATGGCTATCTGGTACGAATCTGGTACGGTTGAAGTGGCTATATGATGTTTATTCTTGTATACTTTTTTCAGGGCAAGACAACTTCCATTTAATCCGGGTTCTTACCATTTCTATTTCCTCAGGAGAACTCAAAATATTGCAGAGGTATTCACTTTCTGAGATCTTATTCTTTCCGACAAATAAGATATCCCCGGGGCGGGCTTCTTTCAAAAAGTTGATTTGAAATTCAGCTATCGAATTATTGATAAGAAAGTCAAAATCAAAGCTGTTTATTATTCTTTCAATATAGCTCACATTATTAACATGCATATTCATGTCAGTCTCAGTGAAAGTTACTATTGAAGGAGAATAATTAATTCGGTCAACAAGTCCGGAAATTTTCTCAGGCTCTTCATCGAATAATTTGTCCTTGCATAAAGGGAAGTCCTTCATATACTCATCAGGGCGTACAATTCGTCTTGATTCAGTATTGACCATCAACCACATACTTGAGGCTTTGACAAGAACATTACCTGATTCATCTTCAACCAGGAAGTTACGATATGCGAATAAACCATCAGAGCCATTCGACCAAGTAGAAACCTTAATCTTTTGTCGCCATTCAGGAAAGCTTATGACTGAGATTTTCATTCTTGACAAGACCCAGAAAACATTTAGTTCCTGCATTTTCTCCCATCCGACGCCACATTCGATTGTGTGATTACCGGCTATATCCTGGAAGAAACTACAAAGCTTATAAATAGTTAGTCTGCGGTTAAGGTCAGTGTGATATGATCTGATAGTAAAAATCTCTGAAAAAATGATTGGGGAATTGGGAAGAATTTCAAATGCACTCATAATATTCATTTATAAATAAAAATAAAAATAAGCTTAAACTTTAATAAAGGAAAAACGTTTATATGATTAAGTGATTTAAAAAACATGTGAATTTAAAAAATAACTTGAATTGTAAAACAATAAAATAATAAGTAAAATGAAAAAAATAATAAATACAATGCTTTTGCTCTTATTATCTGCCGTTGTGGTAAGTGCTCAAAATTACGTAGTTAATTCATCATCGTCAGTATTAAAGTGGAATGGTAAAAAAGTAGCCGGAGAGCATTATGGGAAGATAAGTTTAAAAGAAGGCAGTTTTACAGTAAAGAATAACAAATTAACTGAGGGGAAATTTGTAATTGATATGAAATCAATTACCAGTGAAGATCTACCTGCCGGAGAATGGAACGATAAACTTGTAGGTCATTTGAAATCGGACGACTTCTTTGGGGTTGAAAAATATCCTGAATCAATCCTTATAATCACTGAAAGCACTCCTCTAAAAGACGGGAAGGCAAAAGTAAAAGGTAAATTAACAATTAAGGGTATCACCCACCCTGTTGAATTTGATGCTGTTCAGAATGGCATGAACGTAACAGCAAAAATAACGGTTGACAGAAGTAAGTATAATGTCAGGTATGGATCGGGAAAATTTTTCCAAAATCTTGGTGACAAAACAATTTATGATGATTTTACAATAGAGGTTTCTATTAATGCTTCTTTGAAATAAATTTTAAAATAAAATATGTTATAAAAAAGCTCTGTAATTTCAGGGCTTTTTATTTTTATAACAGTTGCATATTATTACTTTTGTGATTAAACCTTTTGGTAAAAATTCAATCCAATAATAAGTTAAATATATCTAAAGAAATAATTAAAGTATTAAAAAAAAGAATATATAATTGTTCCTATTGATAATTTAGCAACTAGCTATTTTGTTTGTTTTAGTTTAAACCTCCATTAGGAAATTTATTCTATTAATTAAATGAAATTTCTTGACCAATAAGATTTTAGATAACCAAAATTCAAGCCGTGATTAAACATATTTTAGGGGTATTATTAATGTTCATTTTTATTAATTTATCAGGACAGAATATACCTCAAGTTGAAATAACTAAAGACTACAGTAATTTACCTTTTCCAGGGTTTGCTGAAAAATTATACAAAGAGCACAAGATTAAGATTTTATATCAAGCTGAGTGGGTAGATTCAATTGCCTTACCTGAATTTAATAAAAATCAGCAATTAGGTGTTTTCTTAAGGGATTTCCTGCAGGAAAATAATCTTCATTACATTGAATTTCAGAACAATATTATTTTAATGCCGGGCAAGCTTCAATCAGCAAGCAACGAAGCGATAAACAACAATCTCATTATTATTGGAGACCCCTTGAATAAAGGAAAGTACAGAAAAGCAATAATAACGGGAACAGTTTTGGATGGAAAAACAAAGACTCCTATCCCGGGTGCACAGATATTATGTGAATCATTATCAAAAGCAACGACTTCAAATTCGGATGGGATATTCAAATTTGAACTTCCTACCGGGGAGCACAGACTTAGATTTGCTTTTATGGGGTTGAACGATGAATCGAGAGATGTTTTAATCTACAACGATGGTGAAATGGAGATTGAGCTATATGAAAAGTCTATTTCATTAAACCAGATAAATGTACTTGCCGAGCGTCCTGAAGACAACTTCAGATCGACATCAATCGGGATTGTAAAACTGAACATGAAATCTGTCAAGAAGTTATCGGTATTAATGGGAGAAGCTGACATAATAAAGAGCATGCTCATGCTTCCGGGTGTTCAGACGACAGGAGAAAATGCATCAGGATTCAATGTCAGGGGTGGAAATTCAGATCAGAATCTGATAATGGTACAAAATGCACCGATATTCAACACTTCTCACATGTTTGGTCTTTTTTCAATGTTAGATCCCGGAGTAGTAAATGATGTCACATTATATAAATCAGGATTGCCGGCCAGATATGGGGGAAGGATATCTTCAGTAATGGATATTGATCTTAAAAAGCCTGAAGCCAATAAAATAAAAGTAAATGGCGGATTAGGAATAATCAACAGTCGTTTATCAGTAGAAGGTCCAATAATAAAGGATAAACTTACATTTTTTGCAGGAGCACGTTCCACATATTCAGACTGGGTACTTAAGCTACTGAGCAACTATGAATTACAGCAAAGTTCGGTAAGGTTTTACGATGTGAATGCAAAAATAGATTATAATATAAATGCAAAAAATAAGATAACAGCATTTGGGTATTTAAGCAATGATTATTTCGATTATTACCAGAATGCCAGATATGGGTACGGTAATATCATAGGTTCGGTTAAATGGAATCAAATTCTAAGTAAATTCAGTTCCGGGGTTTTAACAGCAAACATCAGCAAGTATAATTCTGATCTTGTTGATTTTACATCCAAGAATTACGAATACAATCTTAATACATCCATTGAACAGGAGCAATTGGCATATCATTTTTCAACCAATATTCTTCCAAGGCATAAAATAAACGCAGGGTTAAGTGCTGTCAGGTATTATATTGAGCCGGGCAATTCATCACCCTTTGACGATAAATCAGCTGCTATGTTTGTAGATATTTCTGATGAGCATGCCTTTGAAGGAGCTGCTTATCTGGAAGATGAATTTGACCTTACTCCTGAAATGGCCCTTGTAGCAGGTTTACGATATTCAGGATTTGCACTTATGGGAGGTTCAGATATTAAAACATACTTGCAAGATTCACCCAAAAATTCATTAACAGTTTCAGGAATAAATCATTATGGAGAAAATGAAATAGTTAAGTATCATGATTGTCTGGAGCCTCGTATAGCCTTAAGATATGAATTTATGAATTCAAGCTCGATAAAGGCCGGGTATAACAGAACAGCTCAATATGTAAGACAAATTTCGAATAGTACTTCCATAACTCCTGCTGATTACTGGAAATCGAGTGATCAATATATTTCACCTTTAATAGCAGATCAGTTTGCCATTGGATTCTTTAAGAATTTTAAGAACAACATGTATGAGACTTCCCTGGAGGTTTATTACAAAAAAATACAAAATGAAATTGATTACAAGAACGGAGCAAAACTTCTATTAAACGAAGATTTGGAACAGTATATAAATAACGGTGAGGGGAAGGCCTACGGAGCAGAATTAATGATCAAAAAGAACTACGGAGACCTTACCGGCTGGATTTCATATACATATTCACGTTCATTCAGGAAGATAGATGGTAAATTTAAAGAAGAAAAAATCAATGATGGCAAATGGTACAATTCAAATTACGATAAGCCTCATGATCTTACAATAGCTTTAAGTTATAAGCTATCAAGAAGATTCACTGTTTCGTCAAATTTCACATATAGTACCGGTCGCCCGGTAACTTTGCCGGAATATAAATATAAAATAAACAGTTATGAGATAATTTATTTCTCTGACAGGAATAAATATCGTTTACCTGATTATCACAGACTTGATTTAGCGTTGACATATGAAGGGAGTTTATTGAAGAGGCAGAAATGGAGAAGCAGCTGGACAATATCCGTTTATAATGTATATGGCAGGCATAATCCATTTTCTGTGTATTACAGCAAGCAAGATCCTTCACGTTTTAATGATTATAAAACGTATGCGTTATATCAGTTTTCAGTGATTGGGGTTCCAATTCCATCATTCACATATAATTTTTGGTTTTAAAAAAAGGGGCATGAAACAAATACTTAAATACCTTTTCATCATATCAATAGTTGCCTTGTATAGTTGCGAGGACTATTATGTTCCTGAAATAGAACAATATCCTGATGCCATTGTAATAGAAGGGATGGTTACAGACCAGGAGGATTATGTTACCATAGAGGTTAACCGATCTGCTTCATTCAATAAATCGTCATATTTTTTCAGTGAAAAGAATGCTACTGTAACAATTGAATCGGGATGGGGCTGGTCATATCCAACAAGGGAAATATCAAGGGGAATATATCAAACGATAGAAAAAATAAAGACTACCCCATCAGAAGAATTCTATGTAAAGGTTATCACAACAAAAGGAGAGGAATACAGATCGGAATGGGAAAAAATGCCTGCCAAATCTCCAATAGACTCTATATTTCTAAAAGATTCAGTTTACAGAGATATAAACTTAGACTATTGGGGGCAGCCTGTAGCCAGGGATTATGATGGTATTAATTTCTCAATAATTCCACATGAGCCTGAAGATGAAAATGTTGGATTTCTATATAAATGGAATGCCTTGTCGAATTATTATGTATTAAGTAAAATCGGAGGATCTGAATTTAATTATTATTGCTGGAAGAGGATGAAATCAAATCAATTTTATGTATATGATTTTGATCGTGATGATTATATAACAGAGCTGCCACTATCTGATATACATTTTCTTTCATATTATGCTTTTAGTCCATTTCCTATTGATTCTTCCCGTTTTACTCCTGAGTTTAAACCTCCTTTACAGGTTCTTGCAACAGTTCAGAATGTTTATGTTTCAAGTTTTTATTATCAGTTACGACAATATGTAATTTCAAAGAAAGCATCTTCATTTTGGCAAGGGGTAAAAAATCAAAGTGAAGCTTCGGGAAAATTATTTGATCCCATTGAAGAACAGATATATGGCAATATATATTGTGTAAATGATTCTACTAAGAAAGCATTTGGATATTTTACAGCTGCATCATACAGTAGTATGACTATATCAGGAAAAATCGGATCAGATTATTTTAATAAGGTTAAGATTGTTGATTTTATGCCTGTAGTTACAGCAGAAGAAGATTGTTTTTTGGGAGGGATACCTGAATTTTGGTATTAAACTTATTAAATGAAAAGTATGAGAATTATATATCTTTTTATTCTATCTATATTAAGCATTATTTGCATAGCTGTAAAAGGAGAAGTGACTCCTGATAAAAGCGTTCAGAAATTACAAACAGATAAAACAACCTTTGTATCAGGAGAAACTATCTGGTTTAAAAATTCTTTGGTTTCGTATAATAACAATGAACATCAAAGAATACTGTTTGTTGATTTATGCGGAGAAGGTGAAGTAATTACATCCAGAATTCTTTTAAGAAATAATAATCATTGGGAAGGAGATATCTATATTCCTGATTCACTTGAGACAGGAATTTATCTTCTAAGGGCATATACAGGCAATTACAATGGTAAAGCAGAGATAACGTCAAAATTAGTTACAGTAATAAATCGTTTCGGGAACAACAAGACAAATGAGTTAAGAAAACAAATACCTGAGAATTCCCCTTTGGATCAGACAAGTATCTTACCTCAAGCTTTAGGGAATAAAATAAAACTTGAAACTTCCGGGTCAAGGTTTTCAACAAAAGAGACTATCAAATTTAAAATAAGCAATAACCTATCGGACTCACATTCAGGGTTGTCATTATCAGTATATAAAGTACCTGAAAATGCAATGAATAAACCCCATGATAATATTTGGGAAGAGAAAATAGAATATGCTTCGAATTTTAAAAACAAAATATACAATGACCTCACTTTATCGGGAATAATAAAAGATAAAAGTAATAATCAGCCGATATCTGATGAATTTGTACTTTTTTCAACGCCTGACACAATTCCTCAGATAATATATTCGAAAACTGATAGTAAAGGAGAGTTTTATTTTCACCTGGGTAACTTATATGGAGAAAAAGATGCAATTATCCAGATGATGACAAAAGATAAAGACTATAAAATTGAGATTTATCCCGGACTGTTAGATCCTCCGGCAAGGATACCTTTTTATATTCCCTCGGAGGTAGAAAATAATGAATTTATAAAACTTACCGTACAAAGAGCTGTACTCCATAAAATTTACAATCAAGATATTGCAGAAAATAAAACAGATACGATCTCAAAGTATCCATTTTATGGAAAAACATCAGAGATTATATATCCTGACGATTATTTCGATATGTCGGGTTTTGAAGAAATGGCTAAAGAAATACTACCTATTTGCAAAGTAAAAAAATCAAAAGATCAGTACAGTCTGAAGGTTTTTAATCCTGACAAAATTGGAAATTTTGAAAACCCATGGTTACTGGTTGACGGGATTCCGGTTTTTGAAGTAAAAGACGTATTACATCTGGGATCATCGAAAATAAAAAAAGTAGAAACAATAGCAGAAACAAGATGTTACGGTGATTTATACATAGAAGGGGCAGTTTCTATTTTTACATATTCTAAAAAATTTAAAGAGGTAGCATTGCCAAAAAATGCTATCAGAATACCGGTAGAAACATTTTACAACTCTGCTGAATATAAGAGTAACAGAATAGATAAGGATTCTAATTTTGCCGACTTCAGGGATGTTCTTTATTGGGAACCAATAATAGATGAAGAAACATCAGGCAGAGAAATAGAAATTCAAAGTTCTTATGAAAAAGGCAAATATATAGCCGTAGCCGAATCAATTGACTCGGAGGGAGAAATTCATAGATCTGTTTATGAATTTGATATAGAATAAAAAAAATGAAGAATAAGATGATAAGAAAAATATTCCTGTTTCTGTTTTTAATTCAAGTATTTTTAAATACCACTGCAAAAACCAATGAATCTGCTGAAATACCACCGGAGAAAGTAAATCTTACAGGCAAATTATACATGCATCCTGTAGGTTTGGATGGATCTCCTTATTTAATAGAAGATTGGATAGACACTGATTTATTTCTTGAGAACGGACAAGTAGCTAAAAATATCAAAACGAAACTTAATTTAATTGATAATGACCTGATATTCTATAATGATGGATTACTAAGAGTATTTTCAATTGATAAGGAAACAATTAAAGAGTTCAAATATAAAACAGGAAATTCTGACAGCACTATATTTATAAAATACACAGGAAAGGAATTGGGTTACAGATTAAAAAACAATCAATTTGTTGAAGTAGCTTATAACAATCAAATAAGTCTGATAATAAAGCATTTTGCTGAAGTAATCTCCCCTAACGACTTAAGTTCAAAGAAGAAGGTTTATTCAAAGAGGTTGTATTTTTTAATTTTAAATGACACACCTCAGGAAATTAAATTAAGATACAGATATATCTACAAGATCTTCCCTGAAAAGAAAAAGGAAATCAGAAAGATCATCAAAGAGAACAAACTAAGAAAACAAAACATCGGCAATTTCAGTAAATTACTTCAAATAATTGAAGCCACACCTGACATAATGAGCTCAGTCAGTTTGGAAAAACAATAACTTAATTAATACTCATTCTAAATAAGTCTTTTAATAAAAATTAAAAGGGAAAATTTGAATCAACAAGTTAATTGTTTTGAACTTAAGAATGACTAAGTCTGCATGAAGAAATCTTATTGATTTCTGTTCGTTTTTATCCTAAAATCCGCGTATAGTATGACTTCCGTGAAATTTTGATGTTTGTTTTGTGCGATGTCATTTTTTATATTTGTTGGCTTTTAAAAAAAGCAATAAATAAAATATCAAAATAAAACCATAATGAAAACATTTAAAATAGTTGTCTTAGCCAAGCAGGTTCCTGACACAAGAAATGTTGGTAAAGATGCGATGAAAGCTGATGGCACAGTTAACAGAGCTGCCTTGCCGGCAATTTTCAATCCTGAGGATCTCAATGCTCTGGAACAAGCATTAAGAATAAAAGATCAATTTCCGGGTTCTGTAATATCAATTTTGACCATGGGTCCGGGCAGGGCTGCTGACATTATCCGTGAAGGAATGTTCAGAGGTGCAGATGACGGGTTTTTATTAACCGACAGGGCATTTGCCGGTTCGGATACTCTGGCAACTTCATATGCCTTGTCAAGAGCAATTTTAAAATACGGGAAATATGATATAATTATTTGCGGACGTCAGGCTATTGATGGAGATACTGCTCAGGTAGGACCTCAGGTAGCTGAGAAATTGAAATTACCGCAAGTGACCTATGTTGAAGAAATCAAGAATATCGATACAAAGAGCATAACACTCAAAAGGCGATTAGAAAACGGAATAGAAATAGTTAAAGCTCCGATTCCGGTACTTATAACAGTAACAGGTTCAGCTCCTTCTTGCAGGGCAAGAAATGCGCGACTTATCATGAAGTATAAGCACGCTAAAACGGTTACTGAAAGGCAAGCAGCAAATGAAGATTATTTGAGTTTATATAATGACCGTCCGTATTTGAACATTCAGGAATGGACAGTAAACGAAGTTGAAGTTGACCATGTACAATTAGGACTTTCGGGTTCACCTACAAAAGTTAAGAAAATTGACAATGTTGTATTACAGGCTAAAGATGCCAGGAAAATTGAGCCTACAGATGCTGAAATCAACCTGTTAATGAAAGAACTTATCGATAGCCATACAATAGGTTAACTAACAAACAAATTAAAAAATAAAAGGATGAACAACATATTTGTTTATTGTGAAATAGATGAAGGGAAAGTAGCTGAAGTAAGTCTTGAGTTACTAACAAAAGGAAGATCCCTTGCAGATCAGTTGAATTGCAAATTAGAAGCAGTAGTAATTGGGCACAACCTTGATGGAATTGAAAAGACACTTTTCCCTTATGGCGTCGATGTGTTGCATATTGCAGATGATAAAAGATTAGCTCCATATACTACATCACCACATGCCTCGATAATCATTAATCTGTTTAAAGCTGAAAAACCACAGGTAGCCCTTATGGGAGCAACTACTATAGGGCGCGATCTTGGACCAAGAGTTTCTTCAGCATTATTTAGCGGACTTACAGCTGATTGCACCAGCCTTGAAATAGGTGATCATGAAGATAAAAAAGAAGGAAAAATTTACAATAATCTTCTATATCAAATCAGACCTGCTTTCGGAGGGAATATCATAGCAACAATCATTAATCCTGAATGTCGTCCGCAAATGGCAACAGTTCGTGAAGGGGTAATGAAAAAAGAAATACGATCAGCAAGCTACAAAGGAGAGGTTAAAAAGCTTGATGTGAATAGCATGGTTTCACCTGATGATTTCATTATAGAAATTATAGAAAGGCATATTGAAAAGAAAAAGGTTAACCTTAGTGCAGCCCCAATAATAGTTGCCGGGGGTTATGGTATGGGAAGTAAAGAAAATTTTGATGTGCTATATCAATTAGCTGAGGTTTTAGGAGGAGAAGTTGCTGCTTCAAGAGCTGCAGTTGATGCGGGTTTTGCTGAGCATGAGCGTCAGGTTGGACAAACCGGAGTAACAGTAAGGCCTAAGCTATACATTGCCTGTGGTATTTCAGGACAAATCCAGCATCGCGCAGGGATGGAAGATTCTGCTCAGATAATTGCAATTAACACGGATAATGGTGCTCCTATCAACTCGATAGCAGATTACGTTATCAACGGCAATGTAATGGATGTTATTCCAAAAATGATTAAATACTATAAATCAAACAGCAAATAAAATGGCAAATTATTATACCGACAATAAATCTTTGAAATTCCATTTGGAACATCCTTTAATGGAAAAGATTGTTTCACTTAAGGAACACAATTTTTCGGATAGCTCTAAATTTGATTACGCTCCATTTGATTTCGAAGATGCAATGGACAGTTACAACAAAGTACTTGAGGTAATTGGTGAGATTTGTAAAGAAACAATAGCCCCAAATGCTGAAAGCATAGATACTGAAGGTCCTCAGGTTATAAACGGACATGTTAAATATGCAAGGGGAACACAGGAGAATCTTGAAGCATTAAATAAAGCCGGGTTACTTGGAATTACTTTACCGCGTGAGTATGGTGGTTTGAACTTTCCAATTATTCCCTATATCATGGCTGCAGATATGGTATCACGCGCTGATGCAGGATTTGTAAACATCTGGGGACTCCAGGATTGTGCTGAGACAATACATGAATTTGCGGATGAAGATCAAAAAAACAAATATCTTACCAGAGTTTGTAAGGGAGAAACAATGGCAATGGACCTTACTGAGCCGGATGCAGGATCAGATCTTCAGGCTGTTGAACTCAAAGCAGTTTATGATGAGAAAAAAGGAAAATGGATACTTAATGGAGTAAAACGCTTCATCACTAATGGTGACGGCGATATCGCTCTGGTTCTTGCACGTTCAGAAGAAGGAACAAAAGATGGCAGGGGTTTATCAATGTTCATTTATGATAAAAACAGTGGTGGAGTTACCGTCAGAAGAATAGAGCATAAAATGGGAATAATAGGTTCACCAACTTGTGAGCTTGTTTTCAAGGATGCTCCGGCCGAATTGGTAGGACAAAGAAAATTAGGTCTCATCAAATATGTAATGGCCCTTATGAATGGTGCCCGTCTTGGTATAGCAGCGCAATCAGTAGGTATATCCGAGGCTGCATACCAGGAAGCTTTATCTTACGCAAAAGAACGTGAACAATTTGGCAAGCCAATCATTCAGTTCCCTGCAGTTTATGAAATGATAACAGTAATGAAGGCCAAGCTTGATGCATCAAGAACACTTCTTTACGAAACAGGAAGATTTGTAGATATTTATAAATCATACTATCACATTTCCAATAGTCGTTCTTTAGAAAAAGAAGAAAGAGAGGAAATGAAGGAATATCAGAAGCTTGCTGATATTTTCACTCCACTTGTAAAGGGTATGGCATCAGAATATTGTAATCAGAATGCCTATGATGCTATACAAGTTCATGGAGGTTCAGGCTTTATGAAAGATTATCCTGTAGAAAGAATTTACCGTGATGCCAGGATAACATCAATATATGAAGGGACAACTCAATTACAGGTTGTTGCTGCAATTCGTGGAGTAACAACAGGCGGGTATCTGTCAAGGATCAGGGAATACGAAAAAATGCAAATAAAACCTGAATTGGAACAATATCGCAGAATACTAATTGGTCTGACTGAAGAATATGCTGAATCAGTTGAAAAGGTGGTATCTGCAAAAGACAATGAATTCATTGATTTCCATGCAAGAAGACTTGTAGAAATGGCAGCAAATATTATCATGAGTTATCTTTTGATATTGGATGCCAACAGGGATAATGAATTCTTAAAATCTGCCAAAGCATTTAATAAAATTGCAAGGCAGGTAGTTCACGGTCATGGAGAATTTATAAGAGGGTCACAGTTATCGGATCCGGCAAGTTATAAGTTTGAAATATAAAACAAAAAAGTGAGGTCAACAGCCTCACTTTTTTTTAACATACACACCATTAATCTGCATTAAATTGACTTGCCTTTTCAAAAAAACTATTTTTGCAGAATGGAAATAATTATCTACATAATATTATTAGGATTCATTGCTGCCGGTATTGTTTTAGTTGTAATATCAAAGAAAAAAATCACTGATAGCCGGGAAGAAAAACCTGTTTCTAAAGAGATTGATCCCTATTGTTGTGGTGCTCACGAAGTATGTGAACTAGACCGCATAAAAATGAATCCCGATGCTATTGAATACTACGATGACGAAGAGCTGGATGAAT
>CAYUEI010000049.1:0-15504 GCA_964443445.1 uncultured Prolixibacteraceae bacterium
TTTTAAAGATTCATCATAGGCTTTTAACAATTCTCTGTAATTAACTTCATCATCGGGGGAAAGGTCATGTTCATCAGGTTTAAAATTCTTAAAAAAATTGAACTCAACTTTTTCCTTTCGGTATTTAGAGATAAAAAAGTCGTTTGCTATTTTAAACAAAAGGCTTTTAATTGTTTTTCTGTCAATAATAAACTGTTTCTCCCAAATACGCATGAATGTATCCTGAGCTATATCAGTAGCCTGTTCTTCGTTTCCCGACCTGTAAAAAATATATTTTCTTACGTCGTTTAAATAGGTGTCGAATAATGTTTTAAATTCCTCTCTGGTCAAAATCTTTTAAATATCTTTCATATCAAAGTTATACAATTCCTGTTTCCGGAAAAAGCATTTCTTTACTGTTTTGTCAGGAATAACTATAATGTTTCAAACATGAAAAGCCCTAAATCCAATAATTATTCCGACACTATATTTTTAAAAATTTTAATGAACGTTCTCTTTCATAAAAGAGAGCCGAAAGTTATCAGCTCTCTTTTTAAAGGGACACTAAAAATCTATTTGAAAAAAAAGCAAATCACTGATCTAACCTTTGCCATTTCCTTTACCTTTTCCTTTACCTTTTCCTTTACCATTATTTCCAGCATTGTCATTGCCATTTTTGCCATGAAATTTACTGCTTCTGAGTTCTATTTCAATAGTTTCGCCGTCAGCAGTAGTCAAATTAGCAACTCCATCACACTCTCCATCACCATAATCAAGAACTGCAATTTCAACGCCATCCTGAACATATTGAACTGTACCCTTAACAAAATTGTGACATTCGCCTGTTCGTAATAATGGAGCTGTTATTTCTTTGACAAAGCTTTCTCCTCCGGAAGTTGTAAATTCAGTTTTTCCGGTAACCTGTAAGATATCATCATCATGATCAAACGGAGTATCGTCGCCTTCAATCCATGTACGTTGCTTTTCAGTAACAGCAGTGATTGTACTTCCATCGGGAAGGGTAAGGACACAGTTGCCTGAAGATGTAATTACAAGAACTGAGTCAGCAGTAATGTTAAATATTTCTGATTTTGAACCTGACAGACCAACTGAATCAACAAAGAAATTTTCATAAGTAACTTTTCTTGTTGCCCCATCAGTATGTTTATCGCCTAAAATTTCAAGGATAATTACTCCGCTAAGGATTTTACCATGTTTCGTAACAGTACTATCGCCATAATCAATTGAAATTACTACAGGATAACCGGTTTCGGCAGTATCAATGGAAATTGCCGGGCCATTACCTGAATAGAATTTATCCATGAAATGAGAATTGGTAATTTTACGACTGTTACCTGTTAGCTTAGCCACTTGCCTTAATACCTTTTGCGCATAAGTATAATAATCGGCTTCCAGGTCAACATCTCCTAAAACACATTCAGCAGTAACATCAGCAGATGCCAGTGTTGCTGATTTAGTATTAAGTTCTTCATCACCAGTCAGACTGGTTATCACGTCATCACTCTGGCAGGAAAATAATCCAATTGCCAAAATCAATACAATTCCTAAATTTTGTGTCTTCATAATTTCAAATTTTAAACCTTCAACAATATGTTTTAACCTATATCCGATGGGAAATAATTTTACCCTACTTTTTTAAGATTAAAAAACATAATAGGGGAAAAATATAATTTGCTTGTCATTAGAATAGATTGGGGGAGATAATTATCCGGAAAGAAATTCCCTGAATTTGTAAAACAGATAAAAACTTAAAGTCATGAGAACAATAATATTTTTAATAATCGGGATTGCACTTTCAAATGTAATATTTGCACAGACTAATGTAGTCTACGGGAAAGTGACCCTTTTCGATAATTTAACTGTATCGAACGTGATGGTAACAGCAAAAAAGGCGGGCACCAAAGCAATAAGTGATTCATTGGGAAACTACTTTATTGTTTGCCACGACAAAGATGTATTGGTATTCGAAGGAAAAGTATTTCAAAAAACCAGAAAAAGAGTAAAACCAAATACTGATACCCTTAATGTAAGAATGGAATTTCGTCAGTCACCTGAAAATGTACAACTCGCAGTAGGATACGGATATATATCCAAGGAAAATGCCACTCATGCCTATTCGATGTTAACAAATGATGATGTAGACTTCTGCTCTTATACGAATATCTTCGATCTTATCAGTGGAAGGTGCCCGGGAGTTAGAATAAATAAAGACAGCAATATGCCGGGGTCTGAGCAGGAAGTAATAATAAGAGGAATAACATCAATTTCACTGAGCAACTGTGCATTATATGTGGTTGACGGGGTTGTAACAGATTACATTGGAGATATTTCACCCTGTGATGTAAAAAGCATCAACTTCCTTAAAGATGCAGCAGCATCAATATATGGAGCAAGAGGAGCTACCGGGGTAGTAATAATTGAAACAATGGCATCATTGTAAATAGCTTATGATCATTATATAAATCAACTCTCAGAGGTTGCCGGCTTATCCGGCAACCTTTTTTTATTCTTAAAACCTGCCATCAAAAAATAAACTACATTTCATTTTATGAGATTCGCACATACTTTGAGAGGTCAAATAGTTTATTTAACTTTCGATTTTTAAAAATCAGCTATGGAGGAAAGAAAGAAACCATTTTCATTTAAAGCAAGGCTAATAAGTTTCAGATATGCTTTCAGGGGGATAGGACATCTTTTCAAAGAGGAACATAACTCATGGATACATCTGGCTGTTACAATTCTTGTGATATTGGCGGGCATTTGGTTCAATCTTTCAGTACAGGAATGGTTGTTTATAATATTTGCAATTGGTTTTGTTTTTGTAGCTGAAATATTCAATTCAGCGGTTGAAAACCTTGGAGATGCAATTACAAAAGAAGAAAATATTAAGATAGGCAAAGCAAAAGACCTGGCAGCAGCAGGAGTATTATTATCAGCAATAGTATCTGCCATTATTGGGCTTATAATATTTATACCACACCTTTTAAGTAAGTTATCGATATAAAAACAATAAATATGAAAAAATTAATCCTTGAAATCTTAATAGGAATGTTGATAGCATTTCTCATCATATTTGTAATTGAATATATTTTAAAATTCAGGTTTCAACTTGCTCCAATAAGTCAGATTATTGAATTGATAAAAGATATTTTGTGGCCTACATTTGCAATCTTGTTTATTGTGTATTTTGGATATAAATACTATAGATACAGAAAAATAAGAGAGAAAGAAAAGTAAAGACTTATTTGTATTTTTCAACAAGCCGGATTGTATGCTTAAGTAATTCATCACTACCGTAATTACCATGACCGGGAATAACATATTTTATTGGACCGAGTGTTGAAATTATTTTATCCACGGTTGATTTCCATTCGCAGACAACAGCTTCCTGAAGATTACCGAGATTTTGGGAGTCAAGGCTTTTAATGAGACAGTCGCCAAAAAGGATTTTAGCTTCGGGAAAGAAAACAACAGTATTGTCAATAGTATGCCCGCCTCCGAAATAATGACATTCGGCCTTTATTCCTTGAAAATCGATAACAAATAGTGAGTCAAAGGTAATATCAGGGAGAGGCAATCCTTTTTCAAGACAAATATTTTTGGTTCTTATATTTAAGATAGTCTTAGTATTAGTATTCTTAAAAATTTCCATACCTCCAATACAATCGGCATGAGAGTGTCCTCCGATAAAAAATTCAACTTCAACATTCATTGAATCTTTCAGATAATTACAAATTGTTTCTGTTTGTTCAAGAGTAAACGGGGTATCAATCATTAATGCTTTCCCGTTTTTGATAACAATCATGCCATTAGAAGGAAATTTCCCATTAGTATTGGGTAAAGCATAAAGGGCCTTATGTACATAAAAACCTTCAGCGATTTCAATAAACTCAATATCATCATTGATCTTTATGGTTCCGGCATAAATGAAAACGCTTGTAAATAACAAGACAACAATAAGAATAAGGAATTTGAACATTTTCTTAAATGAAGAAATTTTCTATAAAATTAATAAAAAATGATAAAAAATTTCACTTATGTTATTTATCTGATAATTAGAATATATTATAATAAAAAAAGGGAGATGGTAAAAAAAAATGATAACTTCTTGAAAAGAAAAATAACAAAACCATTGTAGAATAAAAGAATGAGATTATTTTAGTGTTATGAAACGTGTATCAATACGTTTCCAATCAATCCGGAATTATTTCTCAAACAGCGGACATTAGTTCGCTGTTTTTTTTCAAAAAAAAAGCTGATAATGATTATCAGCTTTTAGGGATGATTTAAGAGGAAACTATTTTTCAGCAAGAAATTCTCTTGCTTCAAATTCGGTCGAAAATGCTTTTACGTCGCGTCCTGTCAAAGCAACGAATGCATTATAAAAAATCTGCATTAGTCCGTTAATACCAAATACAGCAGAGCATTTTACGTAGGGGTTGTTTTTCTTTACATAACTGACAAAGTGATTGTAAATTTCGCGATTGAAATACATACCGGATAGATTTGTCAGTGTTAATGAGCTTTTGGGAAGATTTTTGCTAATGAACTTTGAAGCTTTGTCCATCAATTCATAAATTTCTTCGGGCTTTTTTAGATCAGAGAAGTCAATATAAACAATTCTTTTTTGCTTATAAAGAAGCACTCTTGGGGTTCGGGTCGTTTGCATTGACTGCAAAATTGCAGAATCTTCTGTTAAAAGTTCTGCTGATGAATAAAATCCTCCTTGATCCATTTTACAAGATATTGATTACTTTTTTTTTCTAAGATAAATTTACAACAGTTAAAAACTAAAAAAAAGATTTTTTAGTGAATGACAATAAAAACTCGATGAAAAGCAGCTTTTGGCTAATGAATGACATTTTTTAAACCAATAAAACTTTGAAATTGTATTAATTGGGGGAAATGAACATTTCAGTTGTCAATTAATAACCAACAGAGCCTATTTTGAATTTTTTTAATTATTTTGGGAACTTTTTATAGACGAGGGGATTTATCAATGTTGAAAAGGATTTTTATTGCTTTGCTCATAACTTGGGCAGGAATTAACTGTTCAAATGCACAGGTATCATTTGAATTTAACTCATATTATTTCTACCTGAAAGGGAAAGATGCAAAAGACTTATCATCGAGTTGGATGAATAAAAGCTATGACCCTAAATCGTGGTCAGTTGGCGGAGCTCCATTCAGATATAAAATTGGTTCAGGGGGAACTGAGTTGAATGACATGCAAAACAATTACACAACACTTTACCTGAAGGCTAATTTCAATGCTCAAAATATTGGTTTGCTTGATGATGTAATTTTTACAATGAACTATGATGATGGCTTTGTCATCTGGATAAACGGGAAAGAAGCAATCAGGTCAAACGCACCTAACTCAATTTCATATACCGGAGTAGCTCCGACTACCCATGAATACACTTCAACAGAATCAGTCAGGATTCCGTCTTCTGATCTAAATCTTACAGAAGGCGAAAACCATCTGGCAATCATGGTTTTCAATGTCAACTTAACAAGTTCTGATTTATTCTTTGACTTAAAAATTTCGGCAGAGAAGAAACAGCCCGAGGTTTCTGATTCATTGAAAGTTATTTTCAGTCAAAAAGGTGGGTTTTACAATTCTCTTTTCAGCTTGAAAATGACAGTGCCCGATAAGCAGTACACTATAAAGTATACGATAGACGGGAGTAATCCGCAGACATCTGTTAATACCTATGATGGAGGAAAATCAAAAACTATTACAATTGATCCTTCAGTATCGGGTAGTCGGGCAAAGACTCCTTGTTTTATAGTTAGGGCTTCATTATTTAAGGAAGGGTTAAAAGCCTCAAAGCCAACAACACAAACATATATTTTTTTAGAAAAGGTAATAACTCAAAGTCATCCGGGAGGCAGCTGGCCAACAGGTCAGGTAAATGGGCAGACCGTTGATTTGAATATGGATACTGATGTAACCCAGAATGTACTTTATAAAAATCAAATGGTGAATTCTCTTAAAGATATACCTTCAATTTCAATAGTTACTGAGTTTGAAGATATGTTTGGAGCTTCATCAGGGATATATGTAAATTCAATGAATCATGGTGAAGAATGGGAGCGTTTTTGTTCGGTAGAACTAATAAATCCAGATGGTTCACCAGGTTTTAATGTGAATGCAGGGGTAAGGACAAGAGGAGGCTGGAGCAGGCACAACAATTATCCAAAACATGGTTTCAGGCTATTTTTCAGAGAAGAATACGGATTTGCAAAGCTTAAGTATCCCTTATTTGAAGGTGAAGGAGTTGATGAGTTTGATAAGGTAGACCTTCGCTGTGAACAAAACTATGCATGGAGCAACGGGGATCCGCGCAATACATGTGTAAGAGAAGTATTCTCACGTGATACTCAAAGGGATATGGGACAGCCATATACTCGTAGCAGGTATTATCACTTATATCTTAATGGAATGTACTGGGGGCTTTTTCAAACGCAGGAAAGGGCTGAAGCCCGGTTTGCAGAAAGCTATTTCGGAGGAGACAATGATGATTATGATGTTGTTAAAAAAGATGGTTTAAACAGTGGAGTAATAGCAACAGATGGGAACCTTGAAAGCTGGGAAAGATTGTGGAAAGCAACTCAAAGAGGGTTTGAAACAAATGCAAATTATTTTGCCCTTGAAGGTAAAGATAAATTTGGATATCCTGTAAAAGGAGGAGAGATACTGGTTGATATAGACAACCTTATTGATTATATGCTTATAATTTTTTATACAGGAAATTTCGATTCCCCTGTTTCTTCTTTCTCCTCTAATAACAGTGGTGTCAATAATATGTTTGCAATAGACAAAAGGGACGATAAGACCATTGGCTTCAGGTATTTTATCCATGATGCAGAACACAGCATGATGATAGATGATGCTAATCCGGGAATTGGATTATATGAAGACAGGGTAAACTTAAAAATGGCTACTCCTTCTACCAATTATACTTTTAATCCGCAATGGTTGCACTACAAGCTAACTTCAAATGAAGAATACAGAATGAGGGTAGCGGACAAAGTGTATAAACATTTCTTCAACAACGGTGTTTTTGTTCCTGAAATAGCACAAAAGCGGTTTGCTGAAAGGGTTGAACAGATTGATCTGGCTATCATCGCTGAATCAGCAAGATGGGGTGATCAGAATAGCGGCAGACCTTATACCAGGAACGATTACTGGCTTCCTGAAATAGAAAAAATATACGACGAATTTTTCCCATACAGAACTGATATTGTTTTAGATCAGCTTATTGAAGGTAATTTATTTCCTTTGGTGTGGCCTGCTGTATTTAAAAACGGATCATCAATACTTACTGAAGACAAATATAAAAGCAGTGAGATTAGCAGCGTAACCCTTTCAACAGGTTCAAACGGGGCTGTTATATATTATACCCTTGACGGATCAGATCCAAGGATGACAGGCGGAAATCTTAATTCTTCAGCAAGAAGAATTGAAAATGGAGGCAGCATTCAGGTTGAAGGAACAACAGTAATAAAAAGCAGGGTTTTACTTGGAAACACATGGAGTGCGCTAAGTGAAATTGCATTCAGCAATGAAAACGAAGATTATTCAATGTTCAAGGTAACTGAGATAAATTATCATCCTCTGGATTCAATTATCGGATCAGATACCATTGATGACAAATCGTTTGAGTTTATTGAGTTTAAGAACACAGGTGACAAGCCGATTGATCTTTCAGGAATGAAATTTTCATCGTCAGTAGAATATCAGTTTGAAGATAATTTCTTTCTTTCTCCAAAGCAGTTTTACGTAGTAGCATCAAAACCTAAATGGTTTTATGAAAGGTATGGAATGGTTCCTTCGGGGAATTATAAAAACAACTTCAACAATGCTGGAGAAAAAATAATAGTTACATCTCCCAAAGGGTCAGAGATAATGAATTTTCAGTTTTATGATGTAGAGCCATGGCCTGTTAATGCAGATGGAGAAGGATATTCCATAACAACACCTGAAAGATATCCTAAGGGCAATCCGAATAATTTTGACTACTGGGTTTCGTCAGCTTTAATAAATGGGTCACCATTCAGGGATGATCATTCAATTGTTGACGTTTCGGAAGAAATCAATATAAGTAATACCGGAATTGCATTATTCCCAAATCCTTCAACCGGCAGATTATATCTGAAAGACAATAGTCAACCGAAAGAAATAAACGTTGAGATTTATACACAAACCGGGGTAATGATTAAATCGATTATTTGTCAGAGTAATTCAGAAATAGATATGTATTCTATTAATGCGAAGCCCGGTTTATTATTATTCAGGATAATAACAGAAGGAAAAACCGAAACCAAAAAGATACTCTTCCGTCCTTAAGATTTATTTCAGACCTACATTAGAGTAGTCAATCTTAATTTCAGAATAAGTATCAGCAATTCTATCAAGGATATTATGAACGTCGAGATATGATTCAGACCTTAACAGTTCTATCCTTAAGTCTCTGAAATTTGGCAGATTAGGGAAGTATTTAGCAAAATGTCTTCTCATTTCATGGATAGCTCTTATTTCGTCATCTTTCCATTCGATTGAAATGGCCAGCTGGTCTTTAACATTTTTAACAACTTCAGGAACAGAAGGTGAAGGCATTTCTACCCCGTTTTTAAGATAGTGTTTAACCTCACTGAATATCCATGGTCGTCCGATCGCTCCTCTTCCAATCATAAGAGCATCGACACCGGTTTGATCGAGGAACTGCTTTGCTTTAACAGGGCCGTTTATATCACCGTTTCCAATAACCGGGATAAACATCCGGGGATTACTTTTAACATCTCCGATAAGTGACCAGTCGGCTTCTCCGGTATAAAGCTGTTTGCGTGTACGTCCATGAATCGCCAGGGCTTTAATCCCTGTGTCTTGTAATCTTTCAGCAACATCGACAATTATCTTAGATTTATCATCCCAGCCGAGTCTTGTTTTAGCAGTAACAGGAAGTTTAACAGCATCAACAATTTTGCGGGTCATTTCAATCATTTTGGGGACATCCTGAAGCATACCTGCACCGGCGCCTTTTGCCACAATCTTTTTCATCGGGCAACCGTAGTTAATATCAATAAAGTCAGGTCCGACTTCTTCAGCTACTTTAGCTGCTTCGACCATTGAGTCAATATTATGACCGAAAATTTGAATAGCAACAGGGCGGTCGAAATCGAAGAGGGTCATTTTCTGCTTAGTCTTTTTAACATCACGTATAAGGGCTTCACTGGAAACAAATTCGGTGTACATAACGTCAGCACCGTATTTCTTGCACATATATCTGAAAGACTTATATGTGACATCTTCCATTGGAGCCAGAAAAAGAGGAAGTTCCCCCAGGTCTATATTACCGATTTTCACCCTTTGTGTATTCGTTAAACTTCAGGATGCAAAAATACATTTTCAGATTGAAAATAAAATCAAATAGTTTTATCCAGAAATGAAGTTAAAAGTTTCAGGTCATTAATATCGTTTTTGCTGATTTTATTATCCTTGATAAACTTTTTTATTTCAGCAGCTTTTTCAGGGAATGATTTGTATAGCTTATTGAAATTTGTTAAAGGGAAAATAATATTATTAGCTTCGATAACAGTAACCGGATCATAACGAAGAAAGGTAGGCGGTTTAGGCTCAACATAACCTTCAGCTTTAACAGCATCTTTAAAGACAATCTGAGTAAAGGAGTAAAGAATAGCGTCACCTGACGAATACAGTTTTTTTATAATTCTTTTTTCAGTTTTCCCTTCATATTCAAAAGTTTTATATAGAAAAACATTACTGTTGCAAATAACACTATCGATAGAAAGAGGGTCAACAACACGTATTGATTTATTAATTTCAAATTCAAAATTATTTTTGAAGAGATTAATCCTCGTCAATGATTCAATGGGCTTACTGTTTTTCAAATAAAAAATTCCATTAATGTATTCTTTTTCAAGATAAGGGGAGCCATCTACATATACACCATCAACAATATTTCTGTTTTCAACATCAATAGATAATTGCTTCAGTTCCTCAAAATTTGAGTGATATCCACCTGTAACCTGTCCAAAGGAAGCAAAAGCAAAAAGGATGAAAAGTGAAATAAAGAGTAATTTTTTCATCCGAAAATAATTTGTTTTTCTAATTGCCGGATGGAACTCACATGACTCATTTTGGCTACCGCCGATTTTCAATTCATGGGTGTTTGTGATAGTGTGCAAACATGTTCGTTTCATATTAATCTTAATTTAGAAAATACAGCACTAATTTACTTATTTATTGGAATAATGACAGATAGCTGAGCATGATCAGCTGAGACTGAAGGGAAAAATTTTATTGGTGATTTTTCCCAGCATTTGCACAAGAAAATTCCATTGGCAGTTCCTATTGCAGCACCCAGTAAGACATCGCTGGCCCAGTGTCTGTTGTCGAATATACGTTCCATTCCACCTAAGGCAGCTAATCCATAACATAATAAAGGCACCCACGAAACATCGCGATAACGATAAGCAAATACTGAAGCCACTGAAAAAGCGGCAGTAGTGTGACCGGAATAAAAAGAATATTCGCCTGTAAACGGGCCTTTCCACTGGTGAGGATCAGAAGTAGCAAAATCGTTAGGGCGTGTTCGTCCTGCCAGATATTTGACAGATTGCACCATACATGTTGAAAGGAAAATACTTTCAGCAGCAATAAGAGAAGTTTCAAGAGAATAGTTGTCTTTAGCCATCAAACCATAAGTAAAGAATCCTGCAATAGCAGAAATGGGGTAATAATTGCCCATGGGCTGAATTACTTTCCCTAAAAAATCAGTAGTATTATTATGCAGAGTATTTGAAAAATTATATACCGGCTGGTCGCCCCAGGCGATAAGAGCACCGGTAGCAAGAGTCACTCCTCCGGCGGTAATCCACTCGTTGCATTTCCATTTAACAGGAGATAAAACCAGGTCACGGGTATCTTTTAATCCATGTTTTATTACCGTACAAACAACAGCAGTAGAGTCTTTTTTTGAATTTGCATGTAACAGAAAACTAAAAGAAAAGCAGAAAATAAGTAATAGAGATAATTTGCGCATTATTTTAATTTATCGAATTTTTTTGCTTCTTCCCAGATAACATCCATTTCGGCAAGAGTCATATCATGAAGGGATTTTCCTTTAAGCAGGGTTTGTTCTTCAAGATAATTAAACCGATCAATAAACTTGATATTTGTTCTTTCAAGAGCAGCTTCAGGATCAATATTATAAAGACGGGCTGTATTAACAAGAGAGAAAAGCATGTCGCCGAATTCCTTTTCCATTTCAACAGAGTTACCAGCTTTAACTTCTTCTTCGAATTCATTAAATTCTTCCCTGACCTTATCCCATACCTGTTCACGGTATTCCCAGTCGAATCCGACACCTCTGGCCTTATCCTGAATTCTGTTTGCCTTAACCATTGCGGGTAATGATTTGGGGACACCTTCAAGTACGCGTTTATTTCGTCCTTTTTCCTTAAGTTTAAGAGCTTCCCAGTTTTGAGCAACCTTAGTAGCAGTGTTGGCTTCCACATCCTTAAAAACATGAGGATGCCGGAAGATCAGCTTTTCACAAAGTGAATCAATAACATCATAAATATTGAAAGCATCTTGTTCTTCAGCAATTTTGGAATAGAAAACAATGTGAAGAAGAAGATCTCCGAGTTCCTTTTTAATTTCCTGCATATCCTTTTTAAGAATAGCATCACCGAGTTCATAAGTTTCTTCAATAGTAAGGTGGCGCAGACTTTCAAGAGTTTGTTCCCGATCCCAGGGGCATTTTACCCTAAGCTCATTCATAATTTCTAGCAGCCGGTTGAATTGGTCTTCATTTTTTTTCATTACAGCAGCTATACATTAAAACAAACCATGAATATAAGAATTGACATTATCTATAATTTTGCTCAGGTCTTCGGGATTATTTTGAAAGTCGAGATTATCAACGTTAAAAATAAGGAGATTGCTTCCTGTGTATTTACTTATCCAAAGTTCATATCTTTCGTTAAGCATTTTAAGGTAGTCGAGCCTGATAGATTCTTCATAAGCCCTTCCTCTTTGTTGAATCTGATTTACCAATGTTGGTACAGAAGCTCTGAGATAGATAAGTAGATCGGGTGGTTTGACCAGTCCGATCATTAGATTGAAAAGAGCTTTATAGTTTTCAAAATCTCGTGTAGACATAAGACCCATGTCATGAAGATTAGGAGCAAATATTTCGGCATCCTCATATATTGTTCTGTCCTGAATAACATTTTCGCCTGAAGTAATAATATCTACTATTTGTTTAAACCTGCTGTTAAGGAAATATATTTGAAGGTTGAATGACCATCTTTGCATGTCATTATAAAAGTCGTTTAGATAAGGATTATCATCAACAGTTTCAAAATTGGGCTTCCAGTTGTAATGTTTGGAAAGCAATGATGTCAGGGTAGTTTTACCTGCTCCGATATTTCCGGCAATAGCAATATGCATAATAGAAAAGTTTAAGATATTCGTTTCCACGAAGGTAATAAAACATGCAGATTCTATGCTTATTTAAAAGGGATAAAAAAGAAACAATTTATCAACTCCTCTTATCAAGTTAATAATGAGCCAATAATTACATACTTAGTATTCCATCCAATAATGAGTCAAGGTATTCCCTGTTATTTGCAAGACGGGGAATTTTATTTTGGCCTCCTACTTTTCCCTTTAGTTTCATCCAGTTATAGAAAGTGCCTTTGGGAGCTACAACGACCTGAGGTAAGGTTAATGTAATATTCTTAAACCTTTTGGCTTCATAATCAGAATTAAGAGATTGAAGTTCCCTATCAAGAATTTCGATGAACAATGAAAGATTGTGAGGTTCTTTTTCAAATTCAATAATCCATTGATGTGATCCTTTACTTTCATCGTTCATAAAAACAGGTCCGGCGGTATATTCATTAATAGAAGCACCGGTAATTTCGCAAGCTGTTTTAAGTCCTTTTTCGGCATTGTCAACAATCAGTTCTTCACCGAAGGCATTAATAAAATGTTTAGTCCTCCCGGTTATTTTAATTTTAAAAGGATATTTAGATGTGAACATTACGGTATCACCTATGATATATCTCCAAAGCCCACCGTTAGTTGAAATCACCATAGCGTAATTTATTCCGGTTTCAACCTCGTGTAAAGGAATGACTTTTCTGTCCTCATCGAAAAAATGCTTCATTGGGATGAATTCATAAAATATTCCATAGTCCAGCATAAGGAGCATATCGTCTGAAGTAAGAGTGTCCTGAATACTGAAGAAACCTTCCGAAGCATTATATGTATTAACGTAGTGCATATTTTCAGATGGAATCAGTTTCTTGTATTGTTCGCGATAAGGATCGAAATTAACGCCGCCATGCACAAAAGCTTCAAGGTTTGGCCAGACTTCCAGTAAATTATCTTTGCCTGTATAATCAAGAATACGTTTAATCATAACCAGAAACCATGAAGGGACACCTGAAAAGCTGGTAATATTCTCATGAATAGTAGACTTGACAATCTTATCTATTTTCTCATCAAAATCAGGTAAAAGAGATATTTCAGAAGGAGGAGTATTCTTGAATCTTGTAAACATAGGGAGATTAGAAATCATAACTGCAGATAAATCTCCGGTTCTGGTTTTTTTACTAAGGGTACTAACCTTTTGGCTTCCACCAATTGTAAGGTTTTTACCTTGCAAAATATTGTTATCAGGGTTGTTTCTTACATAAAGGGCAAATATATCAATTGGTGCTTTGAAATGACATTTATACAATGAATCGTTACTGACAGGAATAAATTTACTTTTATCGTTAGTCGTTCCGGATGACTTAGCAAACCATTTAACCTGGCCTGGCCAGAGAATATTTTTTTCACCGGCAATCATTCTTTGTATATCCAACTTTAATGAATCATAATCATTAAGCTCAACATTATGAATAAAATCCTTATATCCTGAGATGCCTTTAAAACTATGACCTATTCCCCATTCTGTCTTTTTTGCAGAGTTTACAAGATCAAGTAATACCTGTTCCTGCTGAATTTCAGGATTATTGATAAAAAAATCAATCTTCTTGTAACGAAGAGTAAATAAATGATGTACATTTCTGTTAAAAAAACTCATTTTCCCTTTTTTGGTATAAAATCGTAGGTGAATTTAGTAAAAAAATAGGCCAAAATATTCTTAATTAATAAAGCTCAACGTAAATTTGATTTATAATAAAAATCTAAAATCATGAATTACATAGATTTAATCATTATTTTTCTTTTAATAGCATCTGCAATAGGTGGGTTAACGAAAGGACTTATATACGAAGTTGCATCGTTAATAGCTTTAATTGCAGGAGTATGGGGTGCAATAAAATTCTCAGGAGCCATTGAAACATTTTTAGTACGCAGTTTTCATATAACATACGAGCACATAAACATTATTGCTTTTTTTATAACCTTCATACTTATTTCAATTCTTGTTCACTTCCTGGCAAAGGCTATTGAGCATGCATTTAACACAGTATCGATGGGGCCGGTAAACAGAATTCTGGGAATGATATTTGCAACAATCAAATCAGCGTTTATAATTGGTATAATTCTGTTGTTCATTGAGGGTATAGATAAGGTTATTCCGGTTACTCCTGAGAAAAAAATACAGGAGGCCAAATTATATATTCCACTTAGAAACTTATCAATCAATAGTCTTCCTTATTTAAAGAATTTCTTTGAAGGAGTAAAAGAAGAAGTTGATCCAAAAGACACAGCATCTTTCAATTAATATTATTTCTCTGATAACTATATTTTTGTACTTTTGCGACCACAATATTTAGAGCTAATATTGTGGTTTTATATTAATAATTGAAAGTATTCTATTACTATGAATTTTATTGAGAATCTCAAATGGAGGGGCATGATACATGACATGACTCCCGGAACAGATAAACAATTTGAGAAAGAGATGACAACAGGATATGTTGGTATCGATCCAACTGCTGATTCGCTTCATATTGGTCATCTGGTATCAGTTATGATGCTTAAGCATTTACAGGTTTCAGGGCACCGCCCGATAGTACTGGTTGGAGGAGCAACAGGAATGATTGGTGATCCTTCGGGTAAATCACAGGAAAGAAATCTTTTGGATGAAACTACATTAAGACATAATCAGGATTGTCTGAAGAAACAATTAAGCCGTTTTCTTGATTTCAATTCAGGCGAAGCAAATGAAGCAATCATGGTTAATAACTATGACTGGATGAAAGAATTTTCATTTCTTGGTTTCATCAGGGATATAGGAAAGCATATTACAGTTAATTACATGATGGCCAAAGACTCGGTAAAGAAAAGACTTGCCGGGGAAGGTAATAACGGACTTTCATTCACCGAATTTACTTATCAGCTGGTACAGGGAACTGATTTCCTTCACTTATATCAGAACTATTGTTGTAAACTTCAGATGGGTGGTTCTGACCAATGGGGCAATATTACAACCGGTACAGAATTAATAAGAA
>CAYUEI010000050.1:0-15504 GCA_964443445.1 uncultured Prolixibacteraceae bacterium
AGAAATAAAAGAAGCTTACAAATCTGATTATAAAGATACTTTCACTGATGATGCCGGCGTTCTTGAACATGCAGGATTTAAGATCAATCTGGTAGAAGGCAACAAGGAAAACATTAAGATTACTCATCCTGTTGATATAATTATAGCAGAGACACTTATAAAAGAAATTTGAAGAACTAAAAATATCATAACATGAAGACCAAAAAGCTAAGCCTCATTTTTATCCTTTACATAAGTGTAATACTTTCAGGGTGTAATGGCAGCGGCAGTGACATATCATCTGATATTGAGTCGTTTCATGAATATATCTATGGAATAACATCGGGTGAAGTAAAAAGGAATGATCCCATTGTTGTTAAATTCACAAATGAAATGGTTTCACCTGAAGAAATTGGTTCTAAGGTGGCATCATCAGTATTATCCTTTTCTCCATCCATTGATGGAAAAGCAGTTTGGGTCAGCAGGGATGCAATTGAATTTCGGCCTTCAGAACCATTAGATTGGGAAAAAGCGTACAAGGGAAAGCTGAAATTATCAAAGCTGACAAAGGTACCTTCAGAACTTTCCGAAATAGCTTTTCAATTTTATACTCCGGGGAAGAACATTAAAGTCATTGAAAGGGGGCTGATGATTTCAGACAATGAAGATGGTATATATACTTTGCCTGTTGAAATAATCACATCTGATATAATTGAAGATAAGGATATTGAAAGTATTTTTTCGGCAAAACAGGCTGGTGAGAATTTATCTTTGACATGGTCGCATCAAAAGGAGGCACTTACACATAACCTGCTTGTAACCAACATAAGAAGAAAGGATAAAAAATCGAGTGTTAAAATTGAATGGGCAGGAAATAAGATTAATATTAAGGGTGGCAGAAATTCTATTGAAGCAGAGATACCTTCAAAGTTTGACTTCAGCATTTCAACAGTGAAAGTGATAAATACACCTGACCAGTATGTTGAAGTATCCTTTTCTGATCCTGTCAATTCACAGATGGATATGAGGGGCATGATTGAACTGGGGAATAATAATTTAGATCAGGTTTCAATAGAAAGGAATATCATTAAGATTTATCCAAAGGAAAGGCTTACCGGTGATTTTAATTTATTCATAAACAAATATATAGAAAGCAGGACAGGTAGTATATTGAATAATAACTATACTGAAGTCTTAAATTTCGGGGGAACAAAACCTGCAGTAAGACTAATTGGAAATGGTGTAATAATTCCGCAAAGTTCAGGACTATTCTTCCCTTTTGAAGCGGTTTCGCTTAGTGCTGTTGATGTTAGGATAACCAAGATATTTAAGAATAACATTCATGCTTTCCTGCAAAACAATGATTTTACAGATAACTGGAATCTTGTTCAGGTAGGGAGAACTATAAAAAGGATGAGGGTTTCTCTTGAAAACAAAGGTGCAAAGGACCTTACTAAATGGAATTCTTTTAATCTCGACCTTTCAAAGATAATAAGCATAGAACCCGGCGTGATTTACAATATTGAAATTGGTTTCAGAAAACAATATTCACTATATCCGTGTAATTCTGAGAACGATAAATCGGACAGGTACGTAGCCATTGAAGATGAAGAAGATAATCCTTCAAAAACATACTCCTCAATTTATTATGAATATTATTCAAACTGGGAAAAAGAAGAAGACCCGTGTGATCAGGCATATTATTCACCTTACAAATTTGTAAAAAGAAACATTCTGGGATCAAACTTTGGAATAATTGCCAAGACAGATCAAAACAAGAAGACATTTATCTGTGTCAGTAACCTTTTAACTGCTGAGCCAGAATCAGGAGTGGAAGTTATACTATACGACTATCAGAATCAATTGCTTACAAAGGCAAAAACAAGCTCTGACGGAACGGTGAGTGTGAAGACAGATCCCGAACCTTTTCTGATAATTGCCAAGAAAGGAAATGAAACCGGATACCTGAAAATGGATTATTCAACCAATCTTTCACTTAGCAATTTTGATGTTTCAGGGGTAAGTGTAGAAAGAGGACTGAAAGGTTTTATATATGGAGAAAGAGGAGTCTGGCGACCTGGGGATACAGTCTATGTATCACTTATTCTGGAAGATAAGCTAAAGAGTTTGCCTGATGGTCATCCTTTGATAATGGAAATTTATAATCCAAAGGGACAGTTTTTCAAAAAGATAATAAACAAGAAAGACAGCAGGTATATTTATCCGTTTACCTTCAGTACTTCGCCGGATGATCCGACAGGCAACTGGAAAGCAACAGTTACAGCAGGAGGTGCAGTTTTCAATAAAAATATAAGGATAGAAACCATAAAGCCCAACAGATTGAAGATAGACCTTAATTTCAGGGATAAAATACTTTCCTCGGGACAAGCTTCACCGGGAACGATAGAATCAAAATGGCTTCACGGGATGGCTGCTTCTGATCTGAAGGCCAGGGTGGACGTATCATTCAGCAATATGAAAACAAGCTTTGAAGGTTTCAAAGACTATGATTTTACAGCTCCCTTTGATAAAAGTGATCCCAATAACGTAACAATCTTTGATGGCAAGCTTGATGGTGCCGGGAAAGCAGATATAGTTTTTGATATCAAATCAAACAAGAGTACTTCAGGATTTCTGAATGCAACATTTACAACTAAAATATTTGAAGAGGGAGGTGATTTCAGTATCAACAGTGTATCAAAGATTTACTCACCCTATAAAGAATATGTAGGTTCAAAAATAGAATGGTCGGATAAAACAAGCAAGAAGCTTAGTATTGGAAAAAACCATGTTATAAAAGTAGCATCTGTAGATGAAAACGGAAGACCGGTATCATTAAACGGAGTTAAGGTAAAGCTTTTTGCGCTTGAATATGGGTGGTGGTACAGTACTAATAATGAGAATCTTGCATCATATGCCGGGTCATCATATTATACACCTGCAATATCATATTCAGTAAATACAATAGGCGGAAAAGGAGAATTCACCCTAAATCCTGATGACGATATGTGGGGCAGGTATTTGCTGTTGATAACATCGCCGACGGGTCATATCAGCGGACAATTAATATATTTCGGCTGGGACTGGGGATATGAAAAGAACACTGGCAGTTCGCAGGTTTTAACAATAGCTCCGGATAAAGAAAGCTATACAACAGGCGAAACAGTTAAAATAGGTTTCGCTGCAGATAAAGGTGCAAAAGCCCTTGTTACAATAGAAAATGGAAGCGGGATAATAGCCAGTGAATGGATAAAAGACCTGTCAGGATTCAGTGAATATAAGTTCAAGGCAACAAAGGAGATGGCTCCAAATGTATATGTGAGCATCAGTATGATACAACCTCATGGCCAGACAGCAAATGATTTGCCAATAAGGCTTTACGGGGTAGTGCCTGTTGAAATTGAAGATAAGGGAACTAAGCTTGAGCCGGAGATAAATATGCCTTCTGAAGTTCGTCCTTTAAAGGAATTTTCAATAAAAGTGAAAGAAAAGAACAACAAGTCAATGGATTATACATTGGCCATTGTTGATGAGGGCTTGCTTGATCTTACCAATTTTAAAACACCTGACCCATGGGGAAGCTTTTTTGCAAGGGAAGCTCTTGGAGTAAAAACTTACGACATGTACAACTATGTCATGGGATCATTTGGCAGCAAGCTTGAGAGTATGTTTGCCGTTGGTGGGAGTGACAATACCTTTGATCTTTCAAAGAAGAAAGCCGACAGGTTTAAGCCGGTTGTTAAGGTTCTTGGACCTTTCAACCTCGACAATGGAAGAACAGGAACGCATAAGATAATTCTTCCTCAGTATTCAGGATCAGTAAGAACAATGGTTGTTGCAGCAGGAGAAGGATGTTATGGAAGCAGTGAGAAAAAAGTAGCAGTAAAAGAGCCACTTATGGTTCTGACTACCTTGCCCAGAACATTGGCTCCGGATGAAACTGTAGACATGCCTGTAACGGTATTTGTTATGGATGAATCAGTTAAGAGTGTAAAAGTTAATATCAGTGCAAGCAAAAATATCAGGATAACAGGAAAAGCAGATACTACTATCAATTTCAGCAATATAGGAGAAAAGGTAATATATTTTAAACTCAAATCATCATCAGAACAAGGAATAGCAAACATAACAGCTGAAGCATTTTCCGGAAATGAAAAAACAATAAGCCAAACAGAGTTGGATATCAGGACTCCTAATCTTCCTGAGACACAATCACAATTCAAATATCTGGCTGCCGGAGAGAAATGGGTATCAGAATTATCTGAATTTGGAATGTCGGGAACGAACAAGATAAAACTGGAAGTATCGTCACTACCACCTCTTAACCTTGGCAGCAGGCTTGAATTTTTAATCAGCTATCCTCATGGATGCGCCGAGCAAACAACATCATCTGTATTTCCACAGCTTTATCTTACAAAGCTTATTGATCTGAAGAAAGATGAAGAAACCAAGACTAAAACAAACATTTCAACCGGAATAGAAAAGCTTCAGAAGTTTCAGTTTTCAAATGGGGGTATAACATATTGGCCGGGCAATCAAGATGTTGATGAATGGACATCATGTTATGTAGCTCACTTTTTGATAGAAGCTGAGAAATCGGGGTACGTTGTTTCTTCAGGATTCAAGAAAGATCTTTTGGGATATATCAAAAAAGGAGCTGTTCGTTTTTCAGCAAACAGTGGCCGTCAATACCTTGATATGGTCCAAGCTTACAGGCTCTATGTGTTGTCGCTGGCAGGCGACCCTCAGGTAGCTGCGATGAACAGGTTGAAAAATATTCCATCTCTTGACAATCAGACTAAATGGATGCTGGCAGGTGCTTATGCTTTAGCTTCAATGAAAGATGCAGCATATAGCCTTATAGATTTCAGAAATATGAACCCTGATAATTCAAACAGTGAATGTTACGGTTCTCCATTGAGGGACAAGAGTATAATGCTGATAACGCTCGTCAATTTGAAAGAATGGGAGCAGGCATCAAAGCTGGCATTGGAAATATCAAAGATGATATCTGCAAGTAGTTGGTACAGTACACAATCAACAGCTTATTCCCTGGTTGCCCTGAGTTCATTTGCAAGCCAATCGGGAAACAGGGAATTCAACTTCAGGCAAAATATTGACGGAGATGAAACAAATGTAAAAAGCAGGACAGGATTTTACATGGCTGAACCGGTATATGGAAGTGGAGGGAAAACAAAGATAAGTATTGAAAACAGCGGTGGCGGTTCATTATTTGTAACCCTGTTTAACAGCGGAGTCAGAAGAGGAGTAGATTCAACAAAAAGTGAAAACGGATTAACGCTTGATATCAAGTATTTCGACAACACAGGGAAAGTGGTCAATCCTTCTGAACTAAAACAAAATACTGACTTTAAGGCATCAGTTATTGTGAAGAACAAGACAGCAGTAAGGTTAAAGAATGTAGCTTTAACACAATTGTTTCCTTCAGGATGGGAAATAATAAACGAAAGGCTTGTACCCGGAACAGGAAACGATAAAAACAGTCAGTTTGATTATTATGATATCAGGGACGACAGGGTAAACTTATATTTCAGTCTTGACGCCTATGAATCAAAGACTTTCACAGTAAATCTTATTGCTGCATACAGCGGAAGCTACATTCTGGCACCAGTCACCTGCAGTGAGATGTACGACAATTCATATTTTGCAAAAACAGCAGGCATGAAAGTCAGGGTTGTCAAATAATAAATTGTGAAAAGAGTTTCTTTCAAGCAATTACCATTATTGGTGAAGGTTTTATTGATAGTCTTCACTGGATTAATAATATTCCTGATATTTATACCCATGCCTAAGTTTGATGAACCAACATCAACAGTTGTTTATTCTAAAGAGGGTGAGTTACTTGGGGCAAGGATAGCTTCTGACGGGCAATGGAGATTCAGGCAAAGCAATGAAGTACCTGACAATTACAAAAAAGCTCTTATAAGCTATGAGGACAGGTGGTTTTATTTTCATCCGGGAGTAAATCCGGTTTCAATATTAAGGGCCTTATTTCAAAACATCAGAAACAGGGAAATAATCAGTGGTGGAAGCACAATCACAATGCAGGTTGCCAGGTTGTCAAGAGATAATCCGCCAAGGACTATAGCAGGTAAGCTATTGGAAACATGCATGTCGCTGAAACTGGAAATTCTGAAATCAAAAAAACAAATCATCGGCATGTACGCTGCAGCAGCTCCTTTTGGAGGAAATGTCATAGGAATTGATGCAGCTTCGTGGAGATATTTCAACAGGCCACCGGAGCAGTTATCGTGGGCAGAAGCTTCATTGCTGGCTATACTTCCTAATGCACCTTCACTTTTATTTCCGGGAAAGAATGAAGAAAAGCTAAAAAGGAAAAGAGACGTACTCTTGTATAAATTGTACAAAAACAACACAATAGACAAGCTTACCTATGAAATATCAATAACAGAAGAGTTGCCTTTAAAGCCAATACCTTTACCGGATATTGCTTATCATTTAACAGAAAAGCTTACAAAAAGCAATAAAGGGGAAAATATCAAAACAACAATTGACAATCAGTTACAGGAAAAAGTAAATACAATAATTGAACTTCATCATTCTGTGCTTTCTGAAAACAACATCAATAACCTTTCAGCAATTATAGTAGAAGTTGAAACAGGCAATATTTTAGCCTACGCCGGAAATATAAAAAGAGGAAAGAAAAATACAGGTGAACATGTTGATGTAGCTTCTTCGCCCCGAAGTTCGGGGAGTATATTAAAACCTTTCTTATATGCAGGTATGCTTAATGAAGGATTAATATTACCCAATTCACTTGTAGCCGACATTCCGATAAATATAAATGGTTTTTCGCCCAGAAATTTTGACTATACATATTCGGGTGCTGTGCCGGCTTCAATGGCTTTGAGCAAATCTCTGAACATTCCTGCAGTAGAAATGCTTGATGAATATGGAGGAGCAAGGTTTTTAAATCTACTAAGAAATATGGGGTTTACAACATTCATTTATCCTGCTGAACATTATGGTTTATCGCTGATATTAGGAGGAGGAGAAACCAGGCTTACAGAAATTGCAGGAGCATACGCATCAATGGCCAGAATTCTAAACAATTTCAACAAGCATAAAGGATATAATCAGAAAGACATGATTACTCCTCAATACATCAGTAAATCAAATCAGAAACATCAATGGAAAGGCCAGCCTGTCTTGTCAGCTGCATCGATATGGACAACATTCAATGCCTTAAAGGAAGTTAACCGGCCTTCAGAAAGAGAGGGGTGGAGAAACTTTTCATCAACGGGAGAAGTTGCGTGGAAGACAGGGACGAGCTTTGGGTTCAGGGATGCATGGGCAGTTGGAACAACTCCGGAATATGTAGTAGCAGTATGGGCGGGAAATGCAAGCGGGGAAGGGAGGCCGGGGTTGACAGGCAGTCAGGCAGCGGCACCTGTTCTTTTTGACATATTGGATTTGCTGCCATTAAACAACTGGTTTAGTAAACCTTCTGAAGAGATAAAAACAATAGAAGTATGTGCAGAAAGCGGTTTTAAAGCTTCACCTTTATGTCCGAGAATAATAAATATGGAAGTCCCGGAAACGGGAGATAAGACAAAGGCCTGTCCTTATCATCATCTTATACATTTAACTTCTGACAGAGACTGGCAGGTAAATGACAAATGTTACGATATAAGTGAAATGGTACATGATTCCTGTTTTATATTACCGCCCGGAATGGAATGGTTTTACAGAAGAATACATCCCGGATATTTTGTTGTTCCTCCGTATATGGATGGTTGTACACCTCCTGAGGAATATAAAATTATGGAAATTCTTTATCCCCGCAATTTCAACAAGTTATATGCACCTAAAGAACAAAACGGAGAACCCGGCAAGATTGTTTTTGAGATTGCCCACCGCAATGAAAAAGCGAGATTATTCTGGTATCTTGATGAACAATACCTATGTGAAACAGAGAAATTTCATCAGGCAGGAATAACTCCGGGATCAGGTTTCCATAAATTAACAATAATTGATGACAAAGGAAATCGGATTATAAAAAGTTTCACGGTAACGTCAAAACTATTAAATTAGCATTTTAAAAAACCTAAAATAATGAAACCTATACATTTCTATATCATTTTATTTGCAGTAATAATCAATATTACAGGATGCAGCACAGGAAAAAATGCATTAAAAAAGGGTGATTATTATGAAGCTACCATGCAGTCGGTAAGTCGGTTAAGGTCTAATCCGGAATCAAAAAGTGCACTAAGCATCATCAAGCAAAGCTATCCTATGGCATTGGATTTTTACAGACAGAAAATAGAACAACTGACAATTACTAATACTCCCGATAAATTCTTGAATATAGCTGACAATTATAGAAAGCTTAACACTCTGGCTGATGAGATATCCCGTTGTCCGGCAGCTTTAAATGCAGTAAAACCGGTTACATATTTTCATGATCAGTTAAGAAAATCTGAAGAATTAGCAGTAGATGAGCAATATGGATACGGAATAACATTAATGAAAGCGGGTAATATGGAAGATGCCCGCAGGGCAGCAGAGAAATTTGAATGGGTGAATAAAACAAGACCCGGATATTCTGATGCAAACAGGAAACTTGCTGAAGCAGAAGAATTAGGTACGCTAAAGGTAGTAGTTGAAACCCTTCCTTATATCGGGGATGTTTATCAGGCCAACATAAACAGGTTCTACACAAATTTATATACTGATTTGAAGAAGTACGGACAGAAAAGATTTTTACGATTTTATCAGCCCAAGGAAGCTGAAGAAAACAGAGTTGTTCCTAATCACGTAGTAAAAATGCAGTTTATTGATTTTACGGTCGGTAATATTTATGAAAAAGAAACCGAAAAGGAAATGAAAAAAGACAGTGTTGTAGTTGGAACATTTAAAGATGACAAGGGTGTTTCGCATGATGTATATGGAACTGTAAAAGCAAAAGTCAACATGCACGAAAGGAACATATTATCAAGGGGAATACTGGAAGTAAAAATCTTTGATTATAATTCAAATACTATAATTGAAACCAGAAGGTATCCTGGCGAATATATATGGCGCAATGATTGGGCTACATTTAATGGCGATGAAAGAGCACTTACTGATGAGATAAAGAAAATGACTAAGGAAAAGCAAATAATGCCTCCTCTTCCCCAGGATTTATTCAGATATTTCAGTGATCCTCTTGGTTCAAATGCTGCTTCTTACTTAAGATCGTATTATAGAAACAAATAAAAAAGCTATTAAATTTCTTCTGCGTAAACTGTAATAATATAATTAGTATTTACTTCTACCGGATTATCGGCATAAGGAATAGGTGAAACTTTTAATAAATGAATTTTGTAACCCAGTATTGTATCTACATTTTGAGCTGCATCAGGCAGTTCACTGAAGTACATAGTCCTTGTTTCATTTCCGGTAAGAGATAAAACTCTAAGATCAACCTTCACAAAACCTGCTTCTGAACATACTGCTCCGATAGGACAACGCATGTCGCTAACTTCCAGAATTTCTAAAAGCAAATCTTTACTTACTTTCTGCTGAACATTATACTTCAGCTTCACACTTCCATTTGGAAATTGTTCTTCAAAATTATTTTGATTGCTACAAGATAAAATGAAGAAAATAATTACAATTCCCCCTAACAATTGTAATACTTTCATTGCTTAATCTATTTAAAATTCCCCAATACAAATGTAAAAAATTAGATATATGAAATCTATGATTTAAAACATAAAAAAATCCACCTTCCCTTAAAGAGAAAGTGGATTCAATATTCTTAGGAGTAATAATTACTCTGCTAATTTTGCTATTAAATATTCCCTGTTTAATCGGGCAATATGAGAGATGCTAATAGATTTTGGACATTCAAGTTCGCAGGCACCAGTATTGGTACATCCTCCGAACCCCAGTTCGTCCATTTTAGCGACCATTGCATTAGCTCTTCTTTTAGCTTCAACCTTTCCCTGAGGGAGTTTAGCAAGCTGAGAAACTTTAGCTGCAACGAAAAGCATTGCAGAAGAGTTTTTACAAGTAGCTACACAAGCGCCACAACCTATACAAGCAGCGGCATCCATTGCTTCTTCAGCATCGTCATAGCTGATTGGGATTGCATTTCCATCGGGTACACCACCTGTGTTGACTGAAACAAAGCCACCTGCCTGCTGTATTTTTTCAAAAGCAGTACGGTCAACCATAAGGTCTTTAATAACAGGAAACGCACCTGCTCTCCATGGTTCGATGGTAATTGTTTCACCTTCATTAAATTTCCTCATATGAAGCTGGCAAGTAGTAACTTCCCTGTCTGGACCGTGAGCGCGACCATTAACATAAAGACTGCACATACCGCAAATACCTTCACGACAATCGTGGTCAAAAGCAATTGGATCTTTGCCTTCACGGATAAGTTTATCATTCAGAATATCGAGCATTTCAAGAAAAGAACTGCCCTGTGAGATATTTTCAACCTCATAAGTTTCGAAGAATCCTTTTTCTTTAGGACTATTTTGTCTCCAAACCTTTACGTATATCTTTTTTAAAGTAATATCAGCCATGGTATTATTTGTAACTTCTCTGACTTAATTTAATGTTCTCGTATACAAGATCTTCCTTGTTCAACACAGGAGCTTTATCATCACCCTGATATTCCCAGCATGAAACGTACGCAAAGCTTTCATCATTGCGTTTTGCTTCTCCTTCTTCAGTAACAGACTCTTCACGGAAGTGACCTCCGCAGGATTCGTTCCTGTCGAGAGCATCCTGAGCCAAAAGCATTCCCATTTCAATAGCATCAGCAACACGACCAGCCTTTTCAAGTTCAGGGTTTACATTATTCATTTCACCCGGAATTCTGACATTACTCCAGAACTCTTTTTTAAGTTCCTTCATCATTTCAATAGCTTTTTTCAGGCCTTCTGCATTGCGGCTCATTCCAACATAATCCCACATTATATGACCAAGCTTTTTGTGGAAATGATCAACAGGTTCAGTACCCTTAATATTAAAAAGTTTTTCCAGACGAGCTTTTACTGCTTTTTCAGCTTCAGCAAATTCCGGTGAGTTAACATCAATTTTAGGCACCATAATTTCATTGGCAAGATAATCGCCTATAGTATATGGAAGTACGAAATACCCATCAGCCAATCCCTGCATTAAAGCTGAAGCTCCGAGACGGTTTGCACCATGATCGCTGAAGTTGGCTTCGCCAAGAGCATAAAGACCAGGAATATTAGTCATTAGGTTATAATCAACCCAAAGACCACCCATTGAATAGTGAATTGCCGGATAAATCATCATCGGCTCTTCGTATGGATTTGAATCAGTTATCTTTTCGTACATCTGGAAAAGGTTTCCATAACGGGCTTCAATAACATTCTTTCCTAATCGTTCAATTGAATATTTAAAATCAAGGTAAACTGCAAGACCTGTGTTGTTTACACCATAACCGGCATCACATCTTTCCTTGGCAGCTCTTGAAGCAACATCACGTGGAACAAGGTTTCCGTAACTAGGATAACGACGTTCGAGATAGAAATCGCGATCTTCGTCTTTAATATCATTCGGTTTAATTTCACCTTTCTGGAGGCGCACCGCATCTTCTTTCTTTTTAGGAACCCAAACTCTTCCGTCGTTACGTAAAGACTCTGACATAAGAGTAAGCTTAGATTGCTGGTCGCCATGAACAGGAATACAAGTAGGGTGAATCTGAACAAAGCAAGGGTTTCCGAACCATGCTCCTTTTTTGTAACATTGCCAGGCAGCAGAGCCATTACATCCCATTGCATTTGTTGAAAGGAAAAATACATTTCCATAACCCCCGGTAGCAACAACAACTGCATGTGCTCCAAAGCGTTTAATCTGGCCGGTTACCATATCACGAACGATTACACCCCTAGCCTTACCCTCTTTAATTACAACGTCAAGCATCTCGTGGCGGGTGTACATTTTTACAGCACCCTTGGCAATTTGCCTGTTGAGAGCGCTATAAGCACCAAGCAATAACTGTTGTCCTGTTTGACCACGTGCGTAAAAAGTACGGCTTACAAGAACACCTCCGAAAGAGCGGTTCGATAAAGTGCCGCCATATTCGCGAGCAAAGGGAACCCCCTGAGCTACACATTGGTCAATAATCAATGGAGAAACTTCAGCAAGGCGATAAACATTTGCTTCACGGGCACGATAATCACCTCCCTTAATTGTATCATAGAATAAACGATAAACTGAATCATTATCGTTCTGATAATTTTTAGCAGCATTAATACCACCCTGAGCGGCAATAGAGTGAGCTCTGCGTGGACTATCCTGATAACAGAAAACATGAACATTATAACCCAGTTCAGCCAGAGATGCAGCAGCAGAGGCACCGGCAAGGCCTGTACCTACAACTATAACATCAAGTTTACGCTTATTGGCAGGGCTAACTACTTTAATGTTGGCTTTATGCTTTGACCATTTTTCGGCCAATGGACCTGCCGGTATTTTATTGTCTATATTAATCATAGTACTTGTTTCTCAGATTAGAACTTAATCATGAAATAAATAGGAATGATGCTGAATCCTAAAGCAAAGATTACACCTATAACATTCGCAAGGAAATAAAAGCGCTTTCTCCAGATATCATTATTCAAACCAACAGTTTGAAAAGCAGACCAGAAACCATGAGAAAGGTGTAAGCCTAACAGACAACCACCTATAATGTAAATGAAACAATAAAGGTTACTGGCTTTAAATAATTCAGAAACCAATGCGTATGCATTTTCCATATTAACCATTGCCCCACCCTGTTCAACTGAAATCTCTTCCAATAAAGGATGTCCTGCAAATTTCATTTTCCACCAGAAATTAAAAAGATGGATTCCAAGAAATACAAAAACCAATCCCCCAAGAATCAGCATGTTGCGTGAAGCCCAGTCACTATTGATCCCCTGTTTTGTTTTGTTGTACTTTACAGGACGAGCCTGCATGTTCTTTAAGGTAATAATCAACGACCAGATGATGTGAACAAGAAAACCTAGTGCAAGAACAGGTTCCATTATTTTAATCAATGGATTGGTCGCCATAAAATTGGCTCCAATATTGTACAATCTTCCACTGTCATCAAATATTAACAAGAGATTTATGGAAAGATGTACAAAAATGAACATCACTAGGAACAAGCCTGTAATACTCATTAAAAACTTTCGGCCAATAGAAGCGTTTAGAAAACTTCCTTTGCTCATAGAATTCTAATTTAAAGTTATTTAATATTAAATTGTTTTAAAAAAAAGAACTACAAAAGTAGATTGAAACTATTTGTAACGCAATTTTTTAAGCCTTAAAAGTTTCTATTTATAATTATTCTGAATAAATAAATAAAACCATAAGAAATCTGATTACAAAAGCTTGTAATGCAGATACTTATACTATTTGTTAATGTTAAATTGATGTTATATAGATTCAGGTATATAAATCACATATAAATTATATTTTTGAAAAAAATACAAAACTATGACTCTTATAAAATCAATTTCCGGAATACGCGGAACAATTGGAGGTAAACCGGGAGAAGGTCTTACTCCAATAGATACAGTTAAGTTTACATCAGCCTACGCTGCTTTTATTCAAAAAACATCAGGGAAACAAAACGTAAAAATTGTTGTCGGCCGTGATGCAAGAATATCCGGAGAGATGGTCTCTTCGCTTGTGATTTCTACATTAGTCGCTATGGGCTGCGATGTTGTAAATATAGGAATGGCCTCAACTCCTACAACTGAAATTGCAGTACCCTGTGAAAAAGCTCAGGGAGGTATTATCCTTACTGCAAGCCATAATCCAAAACAATGGAATGCGTTGAAACTTTTAAATGAAAAGGGTGAATTCCTGAATGATGGGCAAGGCAAAGAAATATTAAGCATAGCTGAAAAAGAAGATTTCAAATATGCTGATATTGATTTCTTAGGCAAAGTTGAAAACAAGGATTACACTGATATTCATATCGATCAGGTGCTTGGATTGAAACTTGTAAATGTTAATCAAATAAAACAATCGAAAATAAAAGTTGCTGTTGATGCTGTGAATTCAGTAGGAGGAATTATCGTTCCAAAACTCTTGAAAGCACTTGGTATTGAAGATATAACTGAAATAAACTGTGAACCTACCGGACATTTTGCTCATACGCCTGAACCAATAACTGAGAATCTCAAGGAAGTATCAAAAAAAGTAAGGGAGAGCAACGTTGATGTGTGTTTTGTTGTTGACCCTGATGTAGACAGATTGGTAATTCTGAATGAAGATGGCTCAATGTTTAATGAAGAATATACACTTGTTGCCGTTTCTGATTATGTATTATCGAAAACACCGGGGAATACGGTATCAAACCTATCATCCACAAGAGCATTGAGGGATGTAACAGTAAAATATGGAATGGAATATAAGGCTGCAGCTGTTGGAGAGGTAAATGTAGTTGAGAAAATGAAATCTATAAATGCAATTATCGGGGGCGAAGGAAACGGCGGAGTCATATATCCGGAATCGCATTATGGTAGGGATTCAATGGTAGGCATTGCCCTATTCCTTTCTCTTTTAACAGAGAAAAAACAAAAATGCTCTGAATTAAGGGCTACTTATCCTGATTATTACATGTCGAAGAATAAGATTGAATTAACACCTGAAGTTGATGTTGATTTAATCCTTATTAAAATTAAAGAAAAGTATTCCAAAGAAGAAATAAACGATATTGATGGTGTAAAAATTGATTTTAAAGACAGTTGGGTACATCTCAGAAAATCAAATACAGAACCAATAATCAGGATATACTCTGAAGCAAAAAGCCCTGAAGCAGCAAATGAATTAGCTCAAAAAATAATTCAAAACATAGAAGATGAAATTAATAACTAAGATTTATTGATAAGTATATTTTCAATACAAAGGAATATTCTATATTTGTATTTAGAAAACCAAAATAAACATAACATATAACCATAAAATCTTTAAAAAAATGAAAAAAATAATTTTACTATTTGCAGTGGTAGTACTTGCATTTACAGTAAATGCACAGGAAGTACAATTCGCGAAAGGCGATAAAGTTATTAATGTAGGTATTGGGCTTGATTATTACAGAATTCCGGTCACAATCTCAGGAGAATACTGTATTATGGATGGAATCGTCGATAAAGGTTCAATTGGCGTAGGAGCCTATGCCGGTGGAGCACTTTCATTCTATTCAAGTTTTTACATAATGGCAGGTGTTCGTGGTGCTTTCCATTATACATTTATTGATAAACTAGATACTTACATAGGATTGAACATTGGTCTTGACAAGCATTTAGGACACCTTTATTCCGGTTGGGTATCTGGTGGTGGTTTCCTTGGAGCCCGTTATTATATGAAACCTAATATGGCTTTCTTTGGTGAAATAGGTTATGGCCTTGGACTTGCAACTGTTGGTGTTGCTTTCAAATTGTAAAAAAATACTTTCTATAATTGAAAAGAGGATCGAAATTTTCGGTCCTCTTTTTTTATATATACCCAAATTTAAAT
>CAYUEI010000051.1:0-15299 GCA_964443445.1 uncultured Prolixibacteraceae bacterium
CCACCAAACCTTTTACCGGGACCAAATTTTGTAGAACCATCGTACCTATATGAAATTTGAGCTAAAAACAAATTGTTGAAAGTATAATTCAATCTTCCAAAATATGCATAGCCGGATCCATGACCATAACCTCCTTTAGAGTAGTAGTACATAGAACCATATTGCCTTAATGTTGCATCAATATACTGGTATTCAGGCGTGATACCGTTTTTTAAAAGTGAATCAGCATTGCCGCTAAGCGATTTTGAAAGATATTCATTTGCCTCAAATCCTGCCATCACGTCAATATCATGCTTTTCGGCTACCGTGGTTTTGTAATTTAGAACATGCTGCCAGTTCCATGAGAAATTACGGTTTAAGGTTCTGGATATCTGAACTACTGAATTATTTTGGGTTGTATTGATAAAATAGTAAGGCTTGAAATTATCGTTCTCGTAGAAATTAATGTCAAAGCCAAAGTTATTGTTATATGTCAACCCTTTTAAAATTTCGATATTAGCAAAAAGGTTTCCCGCCATCCGGTAGGTTCCACTTTGATTGTTATCGTAATAAATTCCTGCAACAGGGTTACCAGATCCTGTATTGAAAAGTGGTTGAGCCCAGCCACCCCATCCAATATTTTTATCTTTTATTTGTTGGTCAGTTAAGTAAGCTGATGTGTCCCGCACATAGCTAACCGGACTTTGATTAATAGCACTCATAGGTGATCCATACCCATCATTACCACTGTTACGAGTCACTGAAAGGGAAATATTCTCCCCTATCGTTATCCATTTATTTATATTAAAGGTTGTATTGGCCCTGATATTATATCGCTCGTAGTTGGTTTTTTTAACAACTCCATCCTGGTTGAAATATCCAATACTGAATAGAGATGTTGAGTTTTCTGTTCCTGATGAAACACTGAGATTATATTCTTCCATTACAGCATTATTTGATATTTCTTCCCACCAGTTGGTAGAAGGCAATGAATCCGGATTTGCTGTGATTCTGCTTTTCTTTGTAGATTCGAGAGAGTTATATACTTGAATGAACTCTTCAGTATTGCACATTTCAACAGAAATATCATTTGATTGAATTCCTCTGTACATTGAGAAATCAATTTTTGCTTTTTGATTTTTCTTACCTTGTTTTGTCGTCACCAATATTACACCATTACCCCCTGAAGACCCATAAATGGCCTGAGACGATGCATCCTTTAACACTTCTATTTGTTCAATATCGTTTGGACTAATTGAGTTTATGTCACCGGGAATACCATCAATAACATATATAGGTCCTGAGACACCACTCCATTCATCTATTTTTGTGATAGTATTTATACCACGTACACGAACTGTAATTGGAGCTCCCGGCATACCTGAACTGTTGAAAACCTGTACTCCGGCTACTTTTCCCTGCAGAGCCTGTACAACCCCTGAACTTGGAGTCTTTTCCAATTGTTTACTTGAAACTGAACCAATGGCACCTGTCAGATCACTCTTTTTTTGTTGTCCATAACCAACAACCACAATATTGTCAAGTTCTTCTACTTTTTGTTTAAGTACAATACTGATAAATGCCGATCCATTTAGTTTTATCTTCTGATTTTCATATCCAATAAAGGAGACTATTAATACTGAATTTGATGTTGGGATTTTTAAAGTAAACTTACCATCAAAATCAGATAATGTTCCTGTTGTGGTTCCCTCAATAGTTATATTTGCTCCGGGTATAGGGTTATTAAGCTCATCGCTTATTGTCCCCTTCACTACCAGATCTTGTGCATACAAACCATTAATAAATAGCAACATTGTTGATACTAATATCATTTTTAATTTAAAATAGCGGGATAATTTCTTAATGAATTCAGATAATTTCATATTCATAGAATTTAGGTATTACAAATACATTGAATTGTATATGTGTAAATAATTATTAATTAGGCATAGCATTTATTTTCATCATTTTGTGATTATATCGACTTCTGAATATCCTGCAACATTGTCTCCCCAGATGTTTTTTAAAGCCCGAAATTTGAAATATCTTGCCATTATAGGTTCAAACTCCTTGGCCTGCGATGAAGGGTTGTTTTTTATATTCGAAAACTCCCCTTCGCTTACAAGTTTCCAGTCTTTGTTGTTTTCTGATACATAAAACTGATAATTGGAGATGATACCTGAACTCCAGCGGGCTTGATCCGGCAGGTATTTAAAACCACATACGTTGTATCTGGCGCCTAAATCAATAACTAAATCTACCGGCATAGTCTTATCTCGCTGGTGCCATGTTGTCAAAATGTTTCCATCAAGTATTGAGCTTGAGTTTTTATCAGTTGTATTTTCAATTTTCCAGTCTTTTTTAGAAATGTCGAACTTTTCTATTGCAACCGGACTGCTCTTTCCCGATGCAGGATCGAAGGCAATTGCCTTTATTTCTACTTTTCCATCAGCCTGAAATGGCTTATTGAATAAGTTTGATTTCAGATAAGGTTCACTACCATCAGTTGTATAATAAAAAACAGGTCCTATGTCGTTTGTTGAAAAAGAGATATCTCCTGTTTGATTTCTTGAAATTGAAGGTGAATTAAGAAATACGGGTGCGCAGAAAATACCAATATTGGATATTAAAGGACAACTTTTTGAAGAGCTAATATTCAGACGAACTTTTGAAGCTTTAACAGCCGGAAACCTAAGTATCCTTTTGTAACCGATAGTTGTACCCTTTGCTATTTCTTTCCAGTTCCCTTCAATAAATGCTTCTACAGAAAATTCTTTTACACGTTGCCCTAACCTTATGTATTCCTGTATCATTAAACGGTTGAATAACTGAGGGCTTCTTAAATCAAGAATTAATGACGCAGTTTTAACGCTATCCTCGGTTGCCCAATAAGTCTCATTATCACCATCAATAACATTTGATGAATTATATTTCGTTGAATTTCCCCGTGTATTGGATGCTTCAGTTTTTGCTCGTTCAGCAAGATTATCATCAAATGATTCTTTAATCGCTTCGGCCATTCCAAGAACAGCCTTTTCATCATTGGGATGGATTAAACCGTTGGGCATGATAGGAAAATTAAGCAGTAAGCATGCATTATGACCAATTGAATTATAATATGTTTCCATTAATTTGGGAACCGTTTTTACTTTTTCATCTTCAGCCGGATGGTAAAACCATTCAGGACGGATGGACGTGTTAACTTCAGCAGGAACCCATGCATTACCATTTTCAACACCATAATGGAGCATCCCCCAAAGAACTTCTCCCGTATCGTTTAATATACTCCAGTTTGTTTCCCCTACATAACCTTCTTCAGTACCTACCCAGCGCAGATCGCCACGGTCGCCACCATCGTTCCATATCACTATATTGGGCTGTAGCTTTCGTATCAGCTTATAAGTGTTTTTCCAATCATAATATGTAGTGCGGTCAATTTTACGAGTTTCATTTGCTCCTCCGTAATACCCATCTCCACCGTTAGCCCCGTCAAACCATACTTCAAATATTTCACCATAGTTGGTGAGCAATTCTGTAAGCTGGTTGCGGAAATAAGTAATGTACTCCGGTTTTCCATAGTCAGGGTGGTTCCTGTCCCAGGGTGATAAATAGATACCCATTTTCAACCCATATTCTTTGCAGGCATCAGCCATTTCTCGCACCATGTCGCCTTGCCCATTTTTCCAAGGTGAATTCTTCACAGAATACTCAGTATATTTTGAAGGCCATAAGCAAAAACCACAATGGTGCTTGGCTGTGATGATAATGCCTTTCATACCTGCTTCCTTACAAATACGTGCCCATTGACGACAATCTGCATTCTCAGGGTTAAATAGTTTAACATCTTCGTTTCCATACCCCCACGATTGGTCAGTATAGGTATTTAATGAGAAATGAACAAAAGCATAATACTCCATTTCCTGCCAACGCATTTGGTTTTCGGAAGGAACAGGCCCACAAGGAGCCGGTGGTAAGGTTTCAGTACAGCTGCTGCTGAATATGGAAACAATTAATGTTAATATTAACAAGGTATTTATTTTCATTTTTCCCATTTTATTTCATTTCTATAAATTCAGGTTCGTAAGGCTCAATAGTAAAATTGCCTGTATAATCCCTGTCGAACAGGATGCTGTGAGATTTTCCGTTTATTTTAATTTCTTTAGTTTCTCCACTGACATTCAAATATAGAAAGTGTTTATCATCAATTTGTCTTGCCATTATACCTGCCGGAACATCAGGCCCTTTTTTTATGGATAACTCATTTACAAGTTCATCGACAATGCCGTTAAGTACTTCTCCTTTAGCAGGTAAACCAACGTATATTGCCCGACCTTTGCCATATTTGTTTGAAGTCATTATCGGGTAGTCCTTATCCAGACTGGTTATCATACCAATAACTTCAGCGCCTTTAGGTTCAATAATATCGTATCTGGCTGATTCGGTATCTATTGCCTTACCCTTATATGAAAATTCCAGTTTCTTGCCTTTATATGCCTTTCTTGATATTTCATTCATCGCTTCAGTCTCTTCAAAGCTTCCAATTCTGATTCCAAATACATCGCTTAACATGCCCGGATGGGTGGTTGAAAAAACTTGCCCTGTTGTATCTACAATAGCTGAATTTGAAGTCATTATTACTGTTCCACCATTCTTCACATATTCACGAATTTTATTTGCAGTTACCTTGTCCATAACAGCTAATCCCGGAATCATCAATAACTTATAATCCAACGTGCTTTTACTAATTTCCAGAATTCGTGAATCCATATTTCGCCGGTAAAACATATCCCAACAGGCTTGAACCTGATTCTCATGTTGTTCAGGGAATGAGTAGCTTGCTATTTGACTAGGAAATGAGAATGCCAGACCAACTTCTGCCTTAAGATTATATGGAAAGAATTTTTCAATTTTCTTAAATTCCGAAGCTATTTGCTTATATTCATAGTATTTACGATTAGGAACACCATCCCAGTCAAGCATTCCTTCCAGGTACTGTTCTTCACCAGCCCACATACTCTGCCATGTCCATCCGCATACCATCTGGTTTCCATACATTAATGTTGCATAAGCTGATTTCCTGATTGAATTTGGCACAGAAGTCATTGTGTTAAACTCATTGCACCAAAAAGGATTTTTACTTTCAAACTGAATCCTTGAAATACCAAAAGCTGCATTCATAACCCCCCAATTGGTTATTAATGAATTTCCGGGATAGAAACCACAACCATGGCGTGTCATTTTACCTGAATATGCTATTTGGGAATAGTCAAAATATTTCATCCAACTGTAGTACCAGGCATTTGTATTTGTCAAGGCATTGGGTGCGTTATTTTTAACAGCATCAAGTACTTTAATCAAGATATTATTTACTTCATCAGATACAAAGCGTCTAAAATCAAGTATCTTCTCGGGTGCCCCATTTTTAGATCCCTCAGCCGGAAATCCAACTTCTTCAAATTGATTAATTCGACGTGACCAACGATGTGTTGCCCAAGCCTTATTCAGGTTATCTGTGTTTGTGTACTTCTTTTTCAACCATTCAATAAATCTTTGCCTGGCAGTTTCTGAATAAGAAATCGATCCATCACCCGATTCATTATCTATCCCAAATGCAAGAAGAGCCGGGTGATTAGCATATCTTTTTGAAATAGTATCGGTAAAGCGCAATGCATATTTCTGATAATCAGGATCACCAATGTCGTCCATGTATCGGTGATTGGGATACTTTATATCACCACTTGCATCAACAATATCAATTGATGGAAATTTATTATGTAGCCATATAGGCGCCGGACGGATAGCTATATCAAGAATTACCTTTATTCCGGCCTTATCCATCTCATCCATAACTATATCGAACCAATCAAAATCAAAAAATCCGTCTGATGGTTCATAACTGTCCCAGGCTAAATGTCCTAATCTTACAACATTAAGCCCTGCTGCTTTCATCAAATAAATATCAGATTTAATTTTATCGACATTTTTATCGTCGTGGGGATGATAATTTGCCCCTACATATAGACCTTGAGCGTTAACACCGGTCATGGTAAGTAGAAGAATTGCCGCTGTAATCAGTAAATGGTTTATTTTCATTTTCCTCAGATTATAATTTACTTTTTTTGATAAAGAGACTGTCTTTCATGTCTCAAAAACTTAATTAACAGTCTCTTTTTTTCCAAATAACCTATTAACCTACTAAATATTTGTTCTTTATTCACTATATATCCCCGATAATTGAACACTATGAAACATCTGACAACAAGACACCTTCTACCTGATAATTGTAAAGCCTTTTGTTAATATTTCTTTTGAACTTTTTACCGATAACAGGTAAAAACCTTTAGCAATGGATGAAACATCAACACTTATTGGTGAATATCCGTTACAATATTTACGCACTACTTGAAATGTGCGTCCTGCCTGATCACAAATAGTTATTTCTACTTCCTCAGATATTTTAGAATTCAATTGCACCATTAACATCTCTGATGCAGGATTTGGATAAAGCTTTATTTCTTCAGATCTGTTTTTTATTTCGTATACCCCTGTTGACTCCGTTTTAAGCAATACTGCTGTTGTTGAAAGTGCCGGCAAGTTAATGGAAAATGAATTTGAATTAACGGTAACACTACTTTCTTTCAGTGCATTGTTAGTATGCGATATAAAAGTCTCCGTCGCAGGTAACGAAGCCAACTGAAGCGAAGTGAAATTTCCATTTTCTATTATTAGCCCATCAAGGTTTACTACAACATTCTGAGAATTTTTTGTGTCTCGGTTAACTAAAATCACAGTTGTTGAATCAGAGTTTTCTGTAACTGTAGTATAAGCTGAAACGGTGTTCTCAAGAGAAGAAGTGCTTGAAATACTAAAGCCCTTAGCATACCGGCTGAATAGATGCAGCGATTCCCACATGCCTGTAAACCAATTCCATGGAGTAAAGTATTCAACTCCATTGTTTGCAAACGTTCCAAGGTGAGTTGAATATATTACAGAAGCAAGGTTAGGCTCGTCAGGTCCGGGGCTCCACTCACTAAGCCCAAGTGTAATCCCATGATTAGCACCGTAGTGTTTGTCAAGCCAATCGTTAATGCGTTGGAATATATATTCCTTTTTCTGAGAATCTTCCCATCCTCCGTAGATAGTTTTTAAACCATTTGCTCCCGGGTAAACGTAGCTTTTGTCATAAAAAATACGATGATTCTGAAGGGCATCATTATTTGTCGGCGCATAGGGATAGTGATGGATGTCAAAAACATCTAGAACCCTGACACCTGATAGCTTTTCTTCGTCAGCACATCTTTTAATGAAATATTCGAACCAGCAATAATACGTTCCGTTTATCCTGATGTTTTCTTCTCCCCATTTAAACCATTGCCATTCGCTGGTTGTTACAGGACCACAAATTTTAATTTCCGGGAATAAAGCTCTGGCTTTCTTGGCAACTTCAATATAACGATCCATAAATTCAGAAGCAGGCAACAACCCATCTGACATTACATCATCATGAGTACCATTCCATACGTCCGGCTCATTATCCATATTCCAGTAAAGGAATTGGTTTTTATTCAACCCTAATCCACCAGAACCAAACCAATAATCAAGAATCCCGACTGTTGAATCAGCAGGCCACTCTTCAGTATAAAGATTTACATCGCCTTCAACAGCGGCTTTTCCTGAATTTTTACCACTGGTATTGGGCGTTCCCCCTCCGGCAAGATTTTGATGAACCCCATCCCACCATTGAGAATTGTTAAAATCCCAATCATTAAAATTATAAGCATTGGTAGAAGCTACCCTGCCAAGCAATTGAAATGCAAACATTGCTTTCATTGATGGATAGTTAGCATTTAGGCCTTTGGCAGATTTATCCCAGTCATTGGTGTATACATTATTATACCAATCAGGATGGCTTGATAATTTCTTCCTCCAATTGTATTTTGTAGCATTATTACCCCCGTTCATCCGAGACATTCTTAATCCTGCGTCTTTATAAAACTGCGCAGGCTTATCAAAGCTATTGTTACTCCCATATATATATGGAGACACTGCCCGTTTATTCTGATTGGCATTCACAGTAATAGTAACGTCTTGTGAATATGCTGAAATAAACCCCAGACTGGTAAATACCAGCAAAGTAATCCTACTTCTCATCAATCTCATTTCATTGAATTATTAGTGTTTTGTTCATTGTTTGTGTGCCGGAATTGGCTTTAACCAGGTAAACTCCTTTTTGAAAAGCAGAAACATCGATTGTTTGGGTTGCTGAACCGGTAAATTTCTTTCGGGAAATAATTTTTCCATCAAGAGTGAGCAATTGTATTTCACCGGAACCCATATTAGTTCCAAATTCAATATTTACAAATTGCTTTGCCGGGTTAGGATATATATTTATTGTGTTTAAATCATGGCTTTTAGCACCTGTTTTATCTTTCCATTCAAATTCGTACCAGTTCAGATTTGTTCCTTCAGATTTGAAAATAAATTTCATAACATGCTGTCCTTCCGTTAATTCCAATTCCGAAGTATAACTATCATATACTTGCCAGTCGGCTGTTTTTGGGAAGGTAATGGTCTTTATAAAAACATCATCGATGTACAATTCGAAATTTCCTGCGTACCCTGCATGTCTGATAATGAAATTATAAAAACCGGCAACAGAAATGTCCAGCTTATAGCTCAGCCAGTTCCCTTTTCCAACATACCCAACGTTTTCACCACCACCAACATCACCAGTGGTTTCATTTTGAGTGCCCGATTTTTCAAGATAATCTTCGGCTTCAATTCTGAACTTTTTACGCACACCATTTTGAGTTACCAGCACTGAATCAGATAATTCACCCTGACTGTAAACATAGATTTTACCTGTTCGTTCTGAATCAGATGGATTATCACCAATACAATTGACAAGTACGGTTGCATTGCCAATTCCTGTATTTGCTGAAATCGAGATCCATTCTTCAGTAGACTTAAGCTCCCAATTGGTATTTCCTTCCAGAAGAAGGGCTACCGCGTCACCTTTTTTATTGGTAAGACTTATATTGTTTCTTGAAACAGAAAAGAAGCGTGGCATTGAATTGGTGAAGTTCTTTCGATATTCGGCAATTATTGCACCTGAAACAAATGCAAGGCCTGAATTAATACCAATAGCAACCTCGTTTGTTGAGTAGCTGCAAACTGCATCCAGATAAGATTTAGCCGATAGTTTTGATGGATAAGCATTTAACCCGCAATCAACCCCATCGCCTGAAGCTGCCCCGCCTACAAGCATTCCCGGAATTGGATCTGTCACTCCATCTGAAACTGAAATACGATGATGAGGGTTCATTGGACTTTTGCTTCCAAAACCGGTTACAAAACAATAAGTTGTGGCATTCTTTCCAAGCAAATAATCAAGTGAAAACAAGCCGGCATTGAAATAGCTGGCATCGCCCGTGAGCCTGAAGGCTTGCATAAACATCATCCCCCAATTTGCGAAAGCGTTATTTCCTGCCCAGTAATAAAAGTCGCCAGGAATCCGGTATGGAGAAGATGAAATGTTGTTTTTAATTCCCGAAACAGCAGAAATAAACTTGCTCTTTATCAAACCGAGATCAGCTGCATCAGAAAGGGATTCCTTATTTACAAGCAGCGAAAGCAACGATAATGAACCTACTGTAGGCCAACCAGGCACACCAAACGAAATGTCGAAATCAATTTCTTTATAATAACTTGAATCTTTCGTGGTGATATACAATTCGGCTGCACTCCAAGTAAATTCATCGTCAAAACCTGTATCGCTGTACTCACCTGTACTTACTCCCGGATATCCGCCTGATGCAGAAGGATTTTTAAAAACAACAGAAGGATTTTTCTTAGCCCATTGCCAGGCTTTTATTGCCATATTGAGAGCTGAATCGGCCAATTCCGGATCGAACTTCTTATAAATACGGGCTGTCATGGCCATAACAGCAGCAAAATCAAGAGTGGCGGCTGTGCCTTTTGCAGTAACGTATCGGGTAGACTTAACTTTGGAGGGCATATCGAAACCACTGAATACAGCTTCGGTGGTTTTATTATATACACCGCCATCTTCGTCCTGCATAGTCATCATCCACCGGATATTATAAAGGGCTTCATCCAGAATATCAGGGATATTGTTGTTACTCTCAGGAATATTAAGGTTTAGCGTATCATAAAATTCAGAATAGGTTTCATAAGCAGAAAGAATTGTAAAAACAGTTCCCCCTGAACTGACAATATATTTATTGTAATCTCCGGCATCGTACCATCCGCCCGGAGTGGATATTTTAGTTCCGGCAGGCCTGTTTGCCGAAGCAGCTGATGGTAACACAATAACTTCTGTATCAGGATGACCTGCTTCTCTTGCCCAAACACCGGCGTATTCACTTAAAATGGGCATCGATGCCCTGTTGTAATAGTAATATTTTAGCGTGGCTTTTGCCAGATTTGTAAAAACATTCTCTGAAACTTCAAAAGGGACAGACTTACCCAGCTCATCTATTACCAAAACATAATTGCCCGGTTGGGTCATCAATGTGAAATCTGCTAAACGGACATTTTCTTCAGATGCTGAATAATACTTAGATGGTAAAAGTTCTCCCTCAAACACAACGCCCGAAAGGTCGCTGTTCATTACTTTAAAACTGTCAGCTTTAGCGTTGACAACCGCAGCAATCTTTACTGAATTAGGCATAAATCCTAACTGATTTAGCCTGATGTCTGTACTTAAACTTTGGGCAACTGAGAAAAACGAAACAAAAAATAAAAAAGTAAAAAGTATATTTCTTCTGGTCTTCATATAAAATTTTATTTAAGGTTTTTAAAGCTCAATTAAGTTCAACATTGTATGAGCTATTTTTAAGCACTCTGAGTTTCTATTTATTAGATTCAAAACTATTTACAATGTTTTAGCTTCATCTGGAAAATACTCTCTAAAATCTTTGAGATTCTATCAAGTCAGTATAAAAATTGAGAAAACTGTAAAGTAAAGTGTGTTATAGAAAACCTTACAATAGCCAAAATCTTATTTATTTCAATTGTAAAGACTTTTTAAAAGCACCTCATTTTCTTATTTATCAAATAAGGACTTGAGTCGTACCACATAGGGGGTTTCTCCCTTTATAATGAGGGTATCTCCCATTATAAAGGGAGAAACCCCCTATGTGGTACGGATGTGGTAGGTAGAAAGTAGTTATTTATTCCTTTAAAGTTTTATTATTTTTGTTTTGAAATTAATTTCGAAATTGGAACTCAATAGTAAATATTCTAAGAGAATGCAACTGTCATCTCTTTATTTTAAGGTTATATTCTGTCTGGGAATTATACTCCTATCCTTTAACTGTTTTGCAGCTGAACAGGAAAGATATTTGCATTTTACTGAAATTGATGGCCTTCCAAGGAATATAACTACATGCATTGAACAAGACAAATACGGTTATTTGTGGATTGGTACTTCAAATGGAATTGCACGTTTTGATGGCAAGAACTTCTATTGTTATAAAGAGTTAACGGGAATTGGCGTGAATTATCTTTTATACGATTCTAAAAATACTATTTGGGCAAGTTCAAGCAGAGGTCTGTTTAAATACAACCGTATTACAAATAATTTTGAACTTATAGCTGACGGTTATATTACAAAAATTGCTGAAGACAACGGTGAAATCTTTTTTTTAATGGTTTCAACCATTTTTAAAGTCGATGACCAAAATATTACAGTTGTATATCAAGGAGAAGAGCTTTCTGATTTTTGTTTTTCAGAAGAAGGGATTTGGGTTAGTAAAAGTTATGAAGGAGTTTTTCTTCTAAGCAGAGAAAGTGGATTCAAGAAAATTAGCAACTCTTTTCTTAAAGACAGATCAGTTGTTCTTGTAGAAAAAATTGATAATCTTCTTTTTGTTGGATTGTATAATGGGCAATTATATACAATTTCTGGAAATGGCATTATATCTCATCTGGAAATTTCCAATCAATATTTTCTAAAAAAGATAGTTAAAGTCGGACAAGAAATTTGGATTGCTACTGATGGAAACGGAATAATTATCCTTGATAATAATTTAAAATATTCCAAGACTCTCAGACGGAGTAAAAATACAAACCGATCAGTCAACAGTAATAGCATTTATGATATTTTATACGGAAAGGATGATGAAATATGGATTGCTTCTTTTGGTGCCGGACTTACCTGCATATTACCCGACAACCTCCTGTTTCAAAACATACTGCCTGAAAACGGAAATGACAATTCATTGGTTGCGAATGAAGGAGTCTCGGTTTATGTAAAAAAACCTTCGATATATTTTGGAACTAATTACGGGTTGTCAGCATGGAATGAAAATACCAGACAGTTCAAGAATTTGAATAGCGACTTATTGAGAAACGATCTGAAGGGAATAAAAGTTTCTGCAATAGATATTGACCATAACAACAATATATGGGTAGGCACTTATGACGGACTTTTAGGTAAATATACTTCTGATTTCAAGCTTATTAAAACTTATCATACAAGTAGCGAAGGAGCAGATGAAATGCAACAGATTGTATTTTTAAAGGAAGTTAATAACACAAACTTATTGATCGGGACTCAATTCCATCGTAGGATTTTAATCAACTTTGATTTTGAAAAGGAAACAAGTAGTTTGTTTGAATTATATTCCAAGGGAAGTAATATTACTTATTGCCTGTTGAATGGTATAAGGGAAAACCAGGAAGGCGAACTAATGGCAGTCATTTCAGATAAGGGATTATACCATGTAAATTGGAAAGATAATGTACTGGAAAACAGATTGTCGGAAATGAATAAGAGGATAAGTTTCTATATTACCGATTTCTATCATGATAAAAAAGGATTTTACTGGTTTGCAACATATTCTGATGGTCTGGTTAGTATTTCTGATGACGGGAAGACAGTTAAAGAGTATACAGTAAATGATGGCTTGCCTTCCAACACTTTATTAAGAATAGAATCCGTCGATGACCGGTTTTTATGGATAAGTTCTATTTCTGGAATTTGCAGGTTTGATACAGAAACCGGTCAAGCCATGAATTTTAACCATAACGATGGTCTTCCGGCAAATGAATTTCTTGAAAGGTCTTCGTCGAAAACAGAAGATGGTAAAATAATATTTGGATCTTCGGCCGGGTTTACAATCGTTAATCCTTCAAAAGTTAATATTGAGCCATCAAAAGATCATGTGGTTATTTCTGACATAACATTTCAAAATCAAAGCATTAGAAATCCGGAGATAAAAATGCTCATTAAAGAACCATTGGAAGAGATAAAAGAAATCAGCCTGCCCTTTAATAAAAATTCATTTACAATTCATTTCTTTTCTAAAAACAAGAGTTTTTCAAAATATCATAACTACGCATATCGGTTAATAGGATTGGAAAAAGATTGGACCTATCTGGGAGATACCTACTATGCAACATACACAAACTTATCTCCCGGCAATTATACATTTGAAATCAAAAATGCTGATAAGAGGCAAGAGGGATTGACAACAAAGATCAACATTAAAATAGAAGCTCCCTGGTATTTGAGTTGGTATGCTCTACTGGCTTATATGATTATCTTTTTTACTATTGTTTATCTTTTAATTTTTGCTTTATTTAAAAAGATTGAGTTAAAAAAAGAGAAAGAATTCTCTGATTTTAAGATTCAAAAAGAGCATGAGCTATCGGAAAGGCAGCTTGCTTTTTTCACCAACATCTCTCACGACCTGAAAACGCCTTTAACTCTTATAAATGCCCCTGTAAATGATCTGTTACAATCTGAGAACCTCAAACAGGAACAGGTAAATAAGCTTATGATAATTAACAGAAACTCAAAAAGGTTATATAAATTAATTACTGATTTACTTGATTTCAGAAAGATTGCTCAAAAACAGTACGTATTGGAAATTACTGAAACTGTTATTTCTGATGTCACAAAAGAAATATGCGATGCGTTTATTGAAGAATGCAATAAAAAGTCTATTAATTTAAAATATTCTGTAAGCGATAACCTTATTGGGTTTGTTGATTCAAAGAAAGTTGAAAAAATATTTTGGAACCTTCTATCTAATGCTTTAAAATTCACAGATAAAGGAGGTTCAATTTCATTTAGTGCTGAAGAAATTACTGTTGAAGGTCATAAAAAAATAAAGTTTTCAGTAAGCGACAATGGTATTGGAATTCCTGATAATGAATTAAATAGAATCTTTGACCGATTTTATAAAATTCAGAATCCCCTTTCTTTAAATAATGAAGGTAGCGGAATCGGACTTTCAATTGTTAAAGAGCTCGTTGAAATGCATCGGGGTGAAATTAAAGTAGATTCTGCTATTGGTAAAGGAACTAAATTTACAATAATTCTCCCTTCGGGCAAAGAAAATTTCTCTGACAATGAATTGGTTGTGTTTGAAAAATCAAGTAAGCAATTTGATGAAGAAGATAATGTTGAAAGCAAGGAAATTGATCAGCCAAATGAAGACAGGAAACAATATAACCTTTCAGAGATTTTAATAGTTGAAGACAATACTGAACTCAGAAACTATTTAGCCGGGCATTTTAAAAACCGATTTAAAGTTAATACAGCTGAAGATGGCTTGATTGGTTTGAAATTAGCAAAGGAAATAAACCCTGATATTATTTTAACAGATGTACAAATGCCAAATATGAATGGATATGAATTTTGTAGAGAAATCAGGCAGAATTTTGAAACATCTCATATACCGGTGGTAATGCTTACTGCAAATAGTACTATTGAACATCAGATTGAAGGACTATCAACCGGAGCAGATGCATATTTGGCCAAACCATTTGAAATTAAACTTCTTGATACGGTTCTGAACTCTTTACTTCAAAACAGAAAAAGGCTGCGTAAAAAATTTTCAGGTATTGAGCCACCTGAAGATATAGAAAAAATTCTTCCTCAAAGAGATATAGATTTTATTCTGGAGCTGAAGCTTTTTATTGAAGAAAATATAATGAACCTGGATTTGAATGTAGAATCACTTTCTGAACATTTTGCCGTTAGCCTTGCCCAATTGCACAGAAAAATCAAGGCAATAACAGGTTCAACTCCAAATAGCTTAATTAAATCTATCAGGTTAAAGAAAGCTTATAAGCTCATTAGGGAGGATGGTTTCAGGGTATCGGAAGCGGCATATCAAACCGGTTTCAGTGACCCGAATTATTTTACAACATGCTTTAAGAAGGAATTTGGAGAAAATCCATCACAAGTTGGGACTACTAATAAGGATTAGTACTAAATAACATAGGCTGCTCTTTTCAGAACAGCCTACGGTAAGGTGAGTTAAGGATTTATCTTTTAAAATATT